>CAMTVU010000076.1:0-23875 GCA_947085245.1 uncultured Chitinophagaceae bacterium
CGAACACAAAGAATGACACGAAGAACACAACGTATTGATTATGAAAAATAACTTCTTCGTGTCCTTTGTGTTTTCTTAGAGTCCTTTGTGTTACTTACTACTTTTGAGACAGCCTCAATCAATGAAAAAAATAATTTCTTTTAAAAATCAAAACCTAATGAAATATGCAGTTTTGGTTTTTCATTAAAGAAGCCGCTCATGGGCCAGCCTGCATCAAAACGAACAAAATAACCAAGCAATGTACTCCTTGCACCAAAACCATAACTGCCGAGGAAAGGACCAATACCAGGCGCTTTAATAACAACGCTAAGCGGACTGCCCGGATCGCTGTATATAATTTCAGGGCGACCGATCTTATTATACTTTCCGTTCCATGCCGTGCCCAAATCAAAAAACTGTACAAGCTGAAAGTTTCTCAGAAAAGCATTATTGATGGGTTTGTTAAATAATGTGGCAAATACAGGCAGGCGTAATTCACTGTTGATGACCATTGCATTATTACCATTTGCTGAGTTTTGCAAAAAGCCCCTCATGTTTACTGCCAATGATTCATATACATAACTCTGATCGGGCGCCGGACGATTGTTGGTATTGAAATAGCGTTGTTTGGCTACACCGTTTCGTACAACATCATTTGGTCCCAGCATCAACCATCCATCTGTACCGCCCAGGTAGTATATGAATTTATTATTACCCCATGAAACATCGGCAGCAACTCTAACTGCCCAAATAAAATTGCGATAGATTTTATAATAATGTCTTGCATCAAAGCCAAAATTGAATGTAAAGTCGCCGGCAGAATCCCTGCCTCCACCGGAATAATTTCCACCCAAACGATTGTAGGCTTCTATCCATGTTTTGAATCTTAATCCATGCCAGATGTTGGCGGCGGGGTTAATGGTATTGTCATGTACAAACTCCAGTCTTCCTGTTGCAAAGTTTTCTTCCCTGCTTTTTTCAGTAAGAGAGGTGGGAAACAGGTCATCACTTTTTATATTATAAAGATCACGACGAAGACCTCCTGCCAAACGAAAACTTTGCACTTCATTCAATGGATAATTAATATTTGCCTGGTAAACATTCAGCAGTTGTTTGGCTGCATATTGTCCTAATCTTACTGTAGAGGAGGAGCGATAATAGGAAAGCCCCCAATCCAGTCGTTTTCTTAAATTATCAAAACGCATAAACACTTCGTTATCCTGTAAACCGTAATTAATACGGAATGCACCCGTGAATTTATAATCTTCCATAAATTCCATTGCACCCACTCTTGTCATTGCATTAAGCGGATTTGAATTACCAAGATTTACAGGGCCGCTTGCTCCTGTATAGGGTTGAAAACGGTTGATGAGGAAAACACCGTTTGATAAAAAATTGGTGGTTAAATTATCGGCAAAGAATTTTTTCTTATAGGGAAATACACGCATGCGGTTGAGCACCTCTTCACGGTTTTGTGTTTTTACACCCATCAGCTTTTCACCGGCTTTGGTTGAATCACCTTTAAATTCTGATTCAAAAAAATCGGATGGCCTTGTTTCTGTTGTTACGCTGTCCTGTATATCGGTTCGTTGCTGTGTATCTTCTCCAATAATTTTTTCAAGCCTGGTTGTGCGTTTTATATACTCTGTTGGCCTGGCATTTACATTGCGTTTACGCAGTACGTTTTCATCCACTTTCAATTTGTATAAAAACTTAAACTCACCCTGGCGGTTTACTTCCGTTACCTGTCCGTTATCACCTGCAATGCGTGTTTCCAGTACACTGCTTTGATAATTGGTGATGGGGAAAGTATAAGAACTGTCATCCGTTACACGGAAGGTGAACGCAGAATCGGGTTCTGATTTATTCCATGCTTTGAGGGTTGAATCCAATTCTTTGTATTCGGGATTTCGCAGCAGCTCATCTCCTATTCTGAACACGGTATCAATACCTGCCGCTTTGGTACTGAAGAAACCGGCCCAGCGGTTACCAATACCATTTTCATCGCTTATGAATGTAAAGTGATTGGTATTGTATTGCGATGGAAAACGGGCATTGCCATGTTTGATATTGCTGAGCTGTGATATTTGTTTGAACTCAGATTTGTTCCAGTTATCAATCAAAAAAATATTGTAACGGTTGCGTGGTAACACCGTATCTCCGGTAATTGCATTGGGTGATGGGCGGTTACTTGAAAAGAGAATGCCTGTTTTGTTGGGGAAAGCAACAAAGCTTGCATCCAGATCATCGTACACATCATTGGTAATTTGCTCAAGTTTCTGTTCCTTGATCTTATAAACATAAACATCACTCTGCCCGCCTTTCACAGCGCTCATCACCAGTGTATTTGGATCGAGCATGTATTGCATATCATTCACCTGTTCAAAAGGAAGTGGTACATTTTTTACTGTTTTAATTCTTACAAATGCATCATACACACTCAGCAGCACTTTGCCTTTTTCCCAAACAATCATGGCAATGCGTGTGCCTTTGGGATCCCAGGCCAGCAGCGGATAGTTGGGGTTTGGTTTTTCTTCCAGGTTGCGTACACCGCTTTTCCATAATACTTTTTCTGAAATAAAATTTTCATTCAGGATCACTCTTGTTTGTCCTTTACGGTATTCAACAACGGCGTAGGTAAAACTTTTTGGATTGGGGTTTGCCTGGAAACGGAAGTAATCATTTTTGCCAATTTCTTTTGGAACGGTTAACCGGCCGCTGGGTACGTTGCGTCTTGCACGGATGTCTTTATAATACTTATCCCGGTTGTAAATCATAAAATCGCTCAGTACCTTCTTTAATTTCTTTTTGGCAATGGTATTGGTAGCCCGGTTTACATTTTTATAAATGCGGCTGAGGTATAAAAGATAGGTTACATTCTCCCTTCGGTATTTTTCTTCTATATAATACCAAAATGCATGGCCTGCAAGGCGGGGTTGTTCAAAAGCAAACTGATAAAAAGTTTTATAATCGTAACCAATCATGGCGCTTTTCAATTCGTTATCCAATTTGGTACTCCAGTTTTCTGCGGCATAAGAAATGTAACCATCGGTCATCCATTTGGGCAAATCAAGCAGGGCCTGGTTTTGAGCAAACTCACCCAGGTCATCGCCAAAAAGCATGGTTTCTACCAATACTTTGGCAATGCCTTCCCTTATCTGGCGGCGCAAATCATTATGATCGCCATTGTAATAAACAACCAATTTATTGTTTACGAGTTTTGTAAGACCACCAACATTGGGATAATCTAACCCGATGCCGATATTGGATTGTTTAAAATCATTGAAGTTATTGTAGAGTACAATGTTGAGGCGGCGCTGAATACCAAATTCAGTAAACTCTTCAATGGAAGGCAGTTCTTCTTCGGCCACCTGTGTGGCAAACTTGGCCAGCTCCAAACCATTTTGAGTGTAATGAACGTTGAAGTTGGGGCTTTGATAAAAGCTCCATTTGAATTTGGTATGCTGAATACGGTTCTTTCCAAACTCCACCATATTTACCTGTGCATAGCCGGTGCTGCACAGGATGAAAAGAACAAATAGTATTGATGCTGCAAGTCTTATAAAACCCATCTGTAGAATTCGCATATTTTCGTGTTGTATTATTTATAAGTAACCGGGTGTTTAACCGCCATCTAAAAATACAAAATTCAATTCATGTTCACAGTGAAAGCTTTTACGTTCAGCCCCATCCAGGAAAATACTTATTTGCTGTATAACGAAAAAGGCAATGCTCTCATTATAGATCCCGGTTGTTATTTTGAAAAAGAAAGGGACGAATTGAGCTCTTTTCTTCATCAAAACAATCTCAAACTGCAATTACTGCTTAATACGCACTGCCACCTTGATCATGTATTTGGCAATAAATGGATTCATGAAACCTTTGGTTTGCTGCTTCATATTCATCCAAATGAAAAACAAGTGCTTGATTTTGCGCCTGCCAGCGGCCTCATGTGGAATATGCCATTTGATAACTACAATGCTGAACTGAAATACATGAAAGAAGGAGAAGAAATTTTCCTGGATGATGACGGGCTGAAGATCTTATTTGCCCCCGGCCACTCACCCGGTCATGTTTGTTTTTATTGCGAAGAACAGGGGTTTGTAATTGGAGGCGATGTATTGTTCAGGCAAAGTATTGGCCGAACCGATTTACCGGGAGGAGATTTTGAAACACTGATCCGCAGCATCAAAACGCAACTGTTCACCTTACCCGATGATACCATTGTTTACAGCGGCCATGGCCCGGCAACAACCATTGGGTATGAAAAAAAGAACAATCCTTTTTTAAGGGGTTAATAGCAGTTGAAGGCAGCTTTAACAGCACACGGATTGTCATAAGGGAAATGGTATTTTAAAATGACAAAAAAAAATAAATATATGAAATCAATCATTTTATCTGTTTTTGTAGTTTTATTCGTTGCCGGATGTTATAAACATGATACAAATACTGTAATGCAATATGAACAAACATGGTGTACAGATAAGTGGGGCTATGGCAGCAATGATGAGGAAACAAAAATGAAACTGGGAAATTACCTGAACGCATTGGGGATTAATTATTCTGATTTGAGGTTTGAAAAACTCAATGCCGAAGAGGGGTGTAAGGCATGTTTTTGTAAAACAGGAAAAGTGTTTTCATTCAGAACAAAAGGGCATTGTGTAAATCAATTAGAAGCTTTGGGTTTCAGAAAAAAATAACCATTAAACAAATTTTTTCAACACCGGAATTTTCTGCAACTCTTTCTTTTCAACTCTTGCAACAAAATAAGTAAAGCTTCCCAACAGGAAAGTGCCGCTTGCAACGCTGAACCAGAGTGGCGGATAGAAATAGGTGACGGCACGATGAACGAGTACGATGATGCTCACCAATATTAAATAAGCAATCATTTTCTTTTTGGCGTAAGGAACGGGATAATATTTCTGCCCCAGCACATAACTGGTTACCATTATAAATAAATAACAACTGAAAGTTGCAAGAGCTGCGCCCCAGTAATGAAACTTTGGTATGAGCAGAATATTTACAGCAATGGTAATGAGTGCCCCTGCAATGGTAATGGCAGCGCCGTATAAATTTCGGTTGGTGAGTTTGTACCAGATGCTGAGATTATAATAAATGCCCAGGAAAATATTTCCCATGGCCAACAGCAGCACTACATTCATCCCTTCGCCCCATGCTTTTGATTTTAAGGTAATGATCCATTTCAACACATCTAAATAAAGACCAATGAAGAGAAACATAAAGCAACAGGCAATAACAAAAAACTTCATGATCCTTGCATAAGTACGTTGGGCATCTTCATCTTTTGACCGGTTGAAAAAGAAAGGTTCAGCAGCCATACGGAAAGCCTGTATCATGATGGTAATTAAAACTGCAATGCGGTAAATATTGGCAAAAACGCCCAACTCATGTTTTGCCTGTTCTTTCGGGAGGTCCACCACATGCTGGTAAACCAACCGGCTGAGCATATCATTGATCATGCCGCCCAGCCCAACAATGATGAGGGGGTAACTGTATTTCATCACTTCTTTCCATAGCCTGCCATCAAACCTCAAATGCAAGCCTTTCCATTCTTTCCACAACAATAAAAAAGTAAAAAGGCTGCCGCATAAATTGCCAATAAGGTAATAGCCAATGCCAATCTTTTCATTGTAAAAGCCTGCCATAATACCCTGCGGATTATTTTTTACATAAGCCGGTAAAAAACCAAGAAAGAAGAATACAATACAGATGTTAACTGCAATACCGGCTACTCTTACAAATGCATATTTCTTTGGGCGGTTCTCCTGGCGAAGGCGGGCAAAAGGCAAAGTGGCAAGCGTATCAAAGAACAAAATGCTGAGCATCCATAAAATATATTCGGGGTTTTCAGTTAAACCGGCTGCACCGGCAATAAAAGGCTGCAGCAGGTAAAGGGCAAAACTGAAAAGAACGGTGGTAACTAAAACTGAAACCGTTAACGTATTGTAAAGCGCTGCCTTGTCTTTTTCGTTTGAAAACCGGAAGTAGGCCGTTTCAACTCCGTAGGTAAATATTATGTTCAGGAAAGGGATAATGGCATAAACCTGGGTAAGATCGGCAGTAACGGAAGGCTGTGCAAAAATGAAGGGCAATGCCATGTTCATTAAGTAACCGAGGAAACGGCTGGCAATGGTAGGTAAGCCGTACCACAATGTTTGTCCTGCTAATTTTTTTACGCTGCTCAATAAACGAAATTAAGATTTTCAGCAATACTCAAACTTATTGCCCAAAACTATGCAACTGATACGGGTTGTTCTTTATCTTAGTTTCATAATCAGATTATTTATGAAAAAAATTACTGTTTTACTATTCGCTGTGCTGATGAGTGCCGGTATTGCACAGGCCCAGATTTTTGGTGAAATGGAATGGCAAAAGAAAACAATCTCTGCGGTACTTACTGAAATTCCGCAAACAGCTTCAGTTACTGAAGATGCCATACGCCAAAAACTAACACAGCTTGGTTATAATGCCAAAGAATCAAAAGGTGTTTTTGTTTATAAGGGTATCCGTATTCCCGAAATCAGTAATGAAACTTATGACGTGTTGTTGAAAGTGGAACGCAAAAGCAGAAGGGAAAAAGATGAATCTGTGGTTTATTTTGCTGTGTCACGGGGGTATGAGAATTATATAAAAGCAGATGATGAATCTGTATTGGTAACAAAGATTAAACAATACTGTCTCAATTTTTTACCATGGGCAGAGGCACAGGCGCTGGAAGTGGAGATCAAAGACCAGGAAGATAAAGTAAAAGCTGTTGAAAACAAACTGAAAGATTATAATGATGAAACAGAAAGCCTGCAAAAGAAATTAAAGAAAGTGCAGGATGATATAGAAGAAAACAAAAAGAATATTGAAAAGCAGAAAACAGAAGTGGAGAATCAAAAGAAGGCGTTGGATATACTGAGGGCCAAACGCAAAAGTTAAATGATTGAAATCCCGGGTTGCAGCGGGATTTTTTATTAATAATCAACAGGCTTTATTTTCTTTCTTGCCTGTTTATGCTCTGATGTTTTCTTTTTTGATTCAATTCTTTTTTCTTTTGCTGCTTTGGGTGGCTTGGTAGCAATCCTTGCTTTTTTAGGAGTAAGGGCAACAGCAATAAGATGGTTGATCTTTTCAATCACTTCCATTTTGTTGGCCTGCTGGCTGCGGTGTACCTGGCTTTTAACAATGAAAACTCCTTCTTTGTTGATGCGGTTACCCAGCTTTTCAAGTAAAATTTGTTTCTGCCGGTCACTAACAATGGCCGAGGCGGCAATATTCCAATAGCCCATCACCATGGTTTCTACCTTGTTTACATTTTGTCCGCCTGCTCCACCACTGCGGGCCGTTTGAAATTGTATTTCACTGCTTACATCTTTTATCATAAGTCAACCGAAGCGTTGTATTTTCGGGATTCTAAAATTACAACCAATTCAACAGATAAATGAGAGCAGTTATACAAAGAGCAGCACATGCTTCTGTAAAAGTTGATGAGCAGGTAACAGGACAAATAAAAAAAGGCATGCTTGTTTTATTGGGAATTGAAGATGCTGATACAAACGAAGACCTTGAATGGCTGAGCAGCAAAATCGTAAACCTCCGCATTTTTGATGATGAAGCAGGTGTGATGAATCTTTCGGTGAAGGATGTAAATGGTGATGTTTTGCTTGTGAGCCAGTTTACCCTGCATGCATCAACAAAGAAAGGCAACAGGCCTTCTTATATAAAAGCAAGCAAACCCGGTTTTGCCATACCGATGTATGAAAAAATGATTACTCAACTGGAGAATGACCTCGGCAAAAAAATACAAACCGGAGTATTTGGTGCCGATATGAAAGTGGAATTGCTGAATGATGGCCCGGTAACAATTGTAATGGATACGAAGAATAAAGACTTTTAACACGAATTACACAGATTACAGCGAATTATTTAACCTCAAGATATACTGTATGGCTGATATTATTTTGAAAGAAGAATCATATAAGCTGGTAGGAATCTGTATGGAAATTCATCGGGAAATGGGAATGGGATTTAAAGAGGTTCTTTATAAAGATGCTCTTGAATTTGAGTTGAAGCAGAATGGGATCCCTTACACAAGAGAGAAACAATATAAAGTTTCATACAAAGGGATTATACTGCCACACCATTATTATGCCGATTTTGTAGTTTATGATTCCATTATTCTGGAAATCAAATCAACATCATTTATTGTGAATGGTTTTGTGGCACAAACAATAAATTACCTCAGAGCATCGGGGTTAAAGCTGGGCATCATCGTTAATTATGGAGAGAAATCATTGACGTATAAAAGGGTTGTTTTTTAGTAATTGGCTTTTTCGTGTAATTCGCTTTCATTCGTGTTAAAAACTGATATATGACAATTAAACAAGCGCAACTTGATGTTGACAATTGGATCAAAACCGTTGGCGTTCGTTATTTTAATGAACTCACCAATCTTGGTATATTGATGGAAGAAGTGGGGGAGCTCTCCCGTTTAATGGTGCGGAAATACGGTGAGCAATCATTTAAAGAAAGTGATAAAAAGCCTCCCCGCCTACTGGCGGGGGAGGTGGGAGGGGGCTTGAGCGATGAAATGGCCGATGTGCTATGGGTGCTTATTTGCTTGGCGAATCAAACAGGAGTTGATCTTACTGATGCCTTGCAAAAAAACTTCGAAAAGAAAAATACCCGTGATGCCAACCGGCACCAGGAAAATGAAAAGCTCAAATAAGCTAATTACTTAATCCCTTTCGTTCCTGTAAACAGGTATAAATTAACACCCCTCCTAATATTAAAAATAGAAAACCTCTTTTCATAATAAGATTATACAACCCGAATAGCGATAGTAATACCCCAGATATCAAATACCACATTCGCATATCATAGTGGTGCGCTAAAAAGGCTTTACTTATTTCAGCATCGGTATAACCTTCCCGTTTCAGTTGCTCTTTTAATTCACCTTCCGGTTCTCCGTTTTTCAATTTCAATTTTATCAACGCTATTTTTTCTTCTGTTATTTGCATGATCCAAATCTATTAAAACTTCTATGTAGCCTGGTAAACCTTCTCCTCTCAAACGCTTATCTTTGCCACCCTTTAAACAAGTGCGATTATGGCGAACGACAAGCTTTTTGCAAACATTATTTCCCATGCCAAAGAATATGGCTATGTTTTTCAATCATCCGAAATATATGATGGACTGAGCGCTGTGTATGATTATGGCCAGTACGGCAGTCAGCTCAAGAAAAATATCCGTGATCATTGGTGGAAAAGTATGACCCAGCTGCATGAAAACATTGTTGGTATTGATGCTGCTATTTTCATGCATCCCACCACCTGGAAAGCCAGCGGCCACGTTGATAATTTCAGCGATCCTATGATTGATAATAAGGACAGTAATAAGCGTTACCGTGTAGATCATTTGATTGAAGGATATGCCGAAAAACTATCGGCTGCTGAAAGTGCCGCTTTATTAGCTGAAATGGAACAGTTACTGGTGGCTGATGATTACAACGGTTTAAAACAACTCATTGAAGAAAATAAAATTAAATGTACGGTTAGCGGTACAAGTAACTGGACTGATGTGCGCCAGTTCAACCTCATGTTTTCAACTGAGTTTGGTGCAGTATCAAGCGATAATCCTGAAGATAATATTGTCTATCTGCGCCCCGAAACAGCGCAGGGTATTTTTGTAAACTTTTTGAATGTGCAAAAAAGCGGAAGAATGAAAATACCATTCGGTATTGCACAAACGGGCAAAGCGTTTCGTAATGAAATTGTTGCCCGTCAGTTCATTTTCCGTATGCGGGAATTTGAGCAAATGGAAATGCAATTCTTTGTTCGCCCCGGCACCGAGTTGGAATGGTATGCCCATTGGAAAGAAGCAAGAATGAAATGGCACGTGGAATTGGGAATACCTGCGGAAAAGTTGCGTTTTCATGATCATGCAAAACTGGCTCATTATGCCAATGCAGCCCTGGATATTGAATTTGAATTTCCGTTTGGATGGAAGGAGCTGGAAGGGGTGCATTCAAGAACTGATTATGATCTTCGCCGGCACCAGGAATTCAGCAAAAAGAAGATGCAGTACTTTGATACTGAGATCAACCAAAACTATATACCGTTTGTAGTGGAAACTTCGGTTGGGCTTGATCGTTTGTTCTTAACCATTTTAAGTAATGCCTATCATGAGGAGGAGGTACCAACTTCTGAAGAAGGAAAAACCGATCTTCGTACAGTTTTAAGAATTCCGGCCAAACTGGCTCCCATTAAACTGGCTATTTTTCCGCTTACCAAAAAAGATGGGTTGCCCGAAATTGCCCGTTCCATTATGCAGGAGTGTATGCCACATTTCCAGTGCTTTTACGAAGAAAAAGACGCAATTGGTAAGCGTTACCGAAGGCAGGATGCAATTGGTACACCTTTTTGTGTTACGGTTGATCATCAGACCAAAGAAGATGGAATGGTAACTATACGTAACAGGGATACACTTGCACAAGAGCGTATTACGATAGCATCTGTAAAAGAATTTGTAAATAAATCAGTTGCATAATTGAAGGAAGTGAACTAATTTGCCACCAGAAAACACCAGCGAGTTCATACTGTTGAAGTTTTTTATTCAAAACCCAAAATCCACCGGTAACGGATGGATTGTAAAACAAAATAAACGGAAGAAATGAACCTAACTCAATTAACCCTTGAAATCCATATTGCAATTTTCGCCGGAATAATGCTTGTTGCAGTTTTTGCAGGTTTAGTAATAGGACGAAAGCAGATCAGCAATAAGGAAAAGCGAATTCTGGAATTGGAAAATGAGATGCTCGCAGCTCATAAAGAGATTCTCAATTATGCGAAAGCAAACAAGCATTTAACAGAAACGCTTGAAAAAGCAAAAATTCCTTTCACTGTTACCAGAATTGATGCTGATGAAGATGAGGATGATAAAGTTCGTAAGATCCATCTCGGGAAAATAGGATAAATATTTTATGGTATAAACTTAAAAGGAGCTTTCAAAAAAAGCTCCTTTTTTTAATTTTCATATCGAAGAAATAAAACCCGCCGCTGAATTTTTCTTATAACAGCAGCTCATTCTGAACAGGACATCAGTAGGAAGTTTTTATTATTTTTTTGATGTATTGTTCTTTCCCTTTCTGATCTTTTATTTCAACAAAGTAGATGCCGCTTGCAAGGCTGCCGATGTTTAATCGTGTATCAGCATAAGCAACTCTTTTGTTCAGCATTACCTGCCCTGTACTGTTTATTATTCTTACATTCATTGTACGAACCTGTGGTTTATTTCCTGCTACAATCAACAGGTTGTTGCCTTCAACATTATAAACCCCTTTTACAAATATATCCTGTGAGTTTACATTGTTTACACCTACGGGTGTTTGATTGAGATTCATGTCGCTTCCATTGATCCAGAACTCAGAGAAATTTCTCACTTTAAATTCAGCATAGTATCCATTGTTGAACGGAACCACATCAACATTGGCCGGAGCTATAAATTGGTATGTACCTCCTGTACCATCGTTAAGAATACCGTTTTCAAAAGCAGCACTGCCGCTGTATTTGGTTATACCTGCCAGGTAAGCATCTTTTACTGAAGTACAGGTACTGCAACTGCTTGCTTGTATAAGAGCAGCAGCTTCCTGTTCAGTAAAATAAAAACGAACAAGTACACTGTCAGTTGGAGCATTGGTTGGTCTTATCACTAAATTCCTGTCGAGATAATATTGGTTATTCATAAAGCGAACAGCTCCTGTGTTAATGTAAACACTCACATCGGTACTGCCAAGGTTTTGCCCAAGTGGGTTAATGGATGCTACAAGATTTCCACCGCTGTTGAAATTGATCCAACTACTTCCACTTACAGTTTGATTAATATTGGTTACATCGGCTCCTGAATAAACCGTTGCTTTTTCAAAAATGTGGATGTCATCAATACCCACACCTTCTCTTTGGGTTAATTCATCACTCGAAATCAGGAACCTGAAACGAATGGCTGGTGCGTTGGGCACTTCTGTACTGGATACATGCCAGCGCTGAATACTTTTTCGCCAGGATTGGTTGCCGGTTGAATCAAACCAGTTTGTTCCGTTTACAACGGTTAACCGCTGCCAGTTGTTCCCGTTGTTGGTACTGTATTCAAGTGTATGATAATCGCAGTTGCAATTATCTTCCTGTTGCGTAATATGACTGAAGCTCAAAACGGGTTGAGTTAAACCGTTTAAATTAAAACAGGGCGAGTAGAGATAAGATGTTTCGTTTTGTTTGTAAGTACTGTTCAATGTTGTGAACCATCCTTTACTTTCACTGGCCGATCTGTTCATCAGTGTTTTTACAGGAACACCCCAGCGCCAGCTGCTGTAACTCATTGTATCAGTAAACCAGTTGCCATTGCCTGTTTCAAAACGTTGCAAATAGGGGAAGGTATTTACAACCGGGCTGTTATAGATGAATTGATTATTGATACTGTCGTTAATTGGATAATCATCACCGCTTAATTTCACCCATGCATCAATGTCATAAGCTCTGAATTTTGAAAAATTGGCTAACGAAAGGAATGTATAATCTACTACGCTGTTGCCGCTTAATGTACCAATGCTTCCTGCAACAGCTGTTCCGTTATTGATGCGGTAGTAAACAGGAACGTTATTAAAAGTTGTTGATGTGGTATTTTTTACCCTGATGGTAATGGCCGCATTTCCCTGTGAACAATGAAATGTATCCGGGGTAACAAGTTTTGTAACCATTACATCATTGCTGGTTGCTGTAATGCGTATGTCATCAAATGTAAATCCATCATCCATATCGGGCACATCAGCATCATAACCTGCGTTGTTGGCCGATGCGGTTCCCTGCTGATCAAACCTTACCTGGAAACTTGAAGTAATAACCTGCCCCAGTTCATTAATGTTAATGGATGGTTGTTTTACTTCACCCAGGTTTCCCTGGTTGGCGCCCAAATCATACATCTGCACCCAGGGATCTGTATCGCTTCCTCTCATCCAAACACCTGTATTGGGTTGTTTTAACTGACCATGATTTTTGAATTTAAAATCAAAACGCAATCCCTGTGTTGATGCATAACTGCTGAGGTTAATGGTTGCCAGCAGGTTATTATTTGCCTGCGTTCCGTTATAAGTCACTGCATCAAGTGTGGCCGATCTGTTTCCGTTGATAGAAACGCCGGTGTTGATGAACGTTCTGAATCTTCCGTTGCTGTTTGCAGTTGAAAAATCAAACCTGTCTGCATTGGTTAATGCAAAAAGGTTGCTGCGGTATTCAGTTGTTCCTGTTGTTTCAAATGTTTCTGTAAATGGCAATGTTACTGCAGGATTTGCCACATGCCTGATTGAATATGTTTGTTCATCATTTGCAGTTTGTGCATCACCTGTTTGCTTTACAAATACCCGGATGGTATATGTTCCTGTTGCAGAAAGATCGGCTGTTGTGCTGAATGAATAATTAACTGTTCCTCCTGCTGCTATGATTGCAGAAGAGGATTCTGTAATAACAGCGCCTCCGTTTACCTGGTATGAAATGTTATAGCTGCCGCTTGTTGCAGCGTCATCTAAGTTTTTGATGCGTACAGTTATTTGTTGTGTAGCAGAAAGTTGTGAGCTGGTATTTGTTCTTCCGTTTAATGGCGCAATCAGTGTATCTGTCTTCAGATCATTATTAAATTCAGCTGCAGAACAGGGCGTACCAAGTGTTGGTATAATGCTTTTTGCCGTAGCTCTCATTCCCAACGAGTCTGTCATACGTGCCCTTACCGTAAACCAATAGGTTTGGGTTTTATCAAGTCCGCTTACACGATAGGTGAGTGTATTTGTTGTTCCAATTGATGCAAGCTCACCATTGATGAGTTGCATTACTTCATAATCAGTAGCACTGCTTACAGCGCCCCAACTAAGATTAACATACCCTTCGCAGGGAACGGTTGCAGTTAAAGAAGGTTGAGCAAGAATGGTAAAGTTTCCGGGTGAAGTGGAGGAAGCTCCTCCTCCGTTTCTGGTAACTCTTACTTTTCCTTGGTTGGTTGGGGTATTGGGAATGCCCAACCATCTGTAACGATGTTGATTGGCAGCAACGTTGTTATTAATAAGTATCCAGTTTAATCCATCATCAATAGAATATTCAAGTGTAAAAGTGTTACTGCTGTTGTCTGTTGCAGTCCATTTAATAATTTCTTCATCTCCCGGAGAAAAACGTTCTCCACCATAAGGATGTTCCAGTTTTATTTCATCCATTAAAAATTCATAAGTCACAAAATATTCCTGTGGTCCTGTTGGAACATTAAAACCACTCAGGTCAATGGTTACGGCAGAGCCGGGGTTGTCAATGGTTACCTGTTCAATATTGTTGATATGATCTGCACCACGGGTAGCATTCGTGTTTACAAAACCCGGAGCAGGATTTAATATCCATGGCTGATAGGTTATAGTTCCATCTGTAACTGTAATATCAAGGTCATTTACCAACGCAATTGATGATAAAGGAGAACTTTCCTTATCGTGCCAGTACAGCATTACTTTCACCTGCCTCGTACCAACAGGTACGGCTATGTTTTGTGAGTTTGTTCCCCCGGTTGATAATGTTCCTGTATAATAACGGTTCTGTTCAATTATTTCAACTGCTTTACGGGCATTTATCAATCCAAAACCCCACGCATAATCCGGGCCGGTATTTCCTTTATCATCACCACTGTTACAAATGACTGCTTTCAGTAAAGCAGCTTTGGGATATGCATTTGCATGAAGTTGTTTATAGCGCTCTGTAAGTAATGACCAAACGCCTGTTACAAAAGGGGCAGAGAAACTTGTACCAAAACCCTGAGCATAGGTGTTATTGAAACTTGTAGAAATAACTGCTACTCCACTTGCTGTAATTTCAGGTTTAATGCGCCCATCTTCAACAGGGCCTTTACTGGAGCTTAGATTTAATACATCAGTTCCCACATGATAATCGGCCACATCCAAAACATTTTTTCCTACCTGGTAACCGCTTTTGATGGTGGCAAACGATAAAGGATAAGGTGTACAGGTTCTCCCTCCGTCATTACCGGCGGCAAAGATGTGTTGCAGGTAAGGATTATTATACATCTGCTGATCAACATATACACTCAACTCATTATAATCACTGTTGCCGGGGCAACCGGCAAGGCCATTATAATATGAGTTGTTGGTAACAGTCATATTATAATCTGTATAGTAGATACCGGATTTTGAAAGGATATAATCAAAATAGTCTGCAACAATCAAACTTTTGGGAGCAACACCCTTGTATCGCTCTTCAATATTTCCATCACCGCCTGTAACACCGGCTACCTGCCTGCCATGATTATTTGTTTGATAAGCAGGGTTGCGGTTAATGAGATTGGTATTGTTATCAAGATGAAAAGGATCGGCATTATCACCAATGCCAATTGTAATTCCATTGCCCGACAAATTTCTTCCCGCCACTTCCATATTTGTGAGATTGGTTAATCCAAACAAGCCTCTTTCACGCTGGTTGAGTAACTCTGTTTTTAAAAAAGAAAGGTTGATGTAAGCAATAAAGGGAAGCTCACTGATTGCAGCAATCCTGCTGGCAGCAACAGATACCTGTGCCAGGCCCTGATTTAAATAATCGGCTTTTGTAAGTGTTACACCATAAAACGAAAGAACAGGTTGTACATCATTCCACTTTACACCCGGGTACAGTTGCAGGTTTACAAGTATGGGTGTTTCAGTTGTATTGCCGGTTAATTCAGTTTTGATTTCATTCCCAAGTTTAGCTGTGCCGGGCATGTTTGCAACTGCTCTCACACCCGTTTGATAAAGTTGAGACAGCATGGGCATTTGCTTCATTCTTACCTGGTAAGTATGATCGGGGAGGTAATACAGGATTTCAATTCCAAGTGATTTAATTGTGTTTTGCTGCGCTGTTGTTACCGGTTTATCAAAAACAAGTAACGTATAAATGGTATTGCCAAACTTGCCTTTTTCTATTTCTGCATTTACGTCAGCAGCTACCATATTTTCTTTTAGCTGCAGGTTGCCGCCTTTTAAGCGAAGAGTACTTACAACCTTTTGAGCAGTTACATGCATACAGAAAAACAACAGCAGGAAAGCAATAACAGATTTTTTCATACGCAGGTTTTGTAAAGAATAAATTAAATGGGTTAAACAAGATATACGGGTGATGATGGCAGAGAGGTGGCAGTGTTTCATTGTTCTGGATTTACAGGAATTGGGATAATCTCAAAATTAATCATATTTCCCAGAAAAGGAAAGACAATGAAAGAATTGAGGACTTTTCACAACCAGGGATTAAAATCATCATTCCGTTCTTATCTTTGCAGCCAGTGAATTTTGAATTGTTGCAGAAAAAATTTAGTGATGATCCCCGCCTTTTTCAACTGGCGGACAGGCTATCGTTTGCCAAAACTCAACGGATCTATCTCAAAAACCTGCAGGGAAGCGCTTCTCAGTTTGTAGCGGCTGCAGCATTTAATCATCCATCGCTTGAACAATACAACCACCTCTTTGTAGTAAATGATGCTGAAGAAGCAGCTTATTTTCATAACTCTTTAGAGAATATCACCAAAGAGCTCAACTTATTTTATTTCCCTTCTTCGTTCAAACATCCAAAGAATTTTCGGTTGCTCAATTCATCGCATGTGATGTTGCGTACTGAAGCGTTGACAAAATTTTCGATGCCAACGGGTCAAAGAGTTGGAGCCATTGTTACTTACCCGGATGCCTTGTTTGAAAAAGTGGTGTTGCCCAATAAACTGCAGGGCAATATGCTGCTTATTAAAACAAACGACACATTGGATGTTGACAGCCTGATGGGTTTTTTGGTTGATCTCGGTTTTGATCGCACGGACTTTGTTTATCAGCCCGGGCAGTTTGCAGTACGTGGAGGTATTTTAGATATTTATTCTTTCGGTAATGAAAAACCCTATCGTATTGAATTGTTTGGAAATGATGTGGACAGCATACGCATTTTTGATCCTGAAACACAATTGAGTGAAAGAAGGTTGATACAGGTGAGTATTATCCCCAATGTTGAAACACAATTTGAAAGCGGTGAGAAAGTATCGCTGTTTGATTTTCTTCCTGAGAATACAATTGTATGGATAAAAGATTTTGATATAGTAAAGGAACGATTGCTGACGATGGAAGAAGACCTGCATCAGTTCCTGCAATTATCACCAACAGCAAAGAAAAACAGTAATGATGATGACGACAGATTAGAGAAAATTGATTTGAGTGAAAATGATTTCATCAGCACGGCAACAGTAGAGGAACAGATAAAAAGAAATCATATTGTTGAGTTTGGCTACGAACCGTATTTCTCCTCCCCGCCAACTGGCGGGGGAGGTTGGGAGGGGGCCTATAACACCAAACATCAACCTGCATTCAACCGCCAGTTTGAATTGTTGATCAAAGACCTGAAAAGCTGGTCAGCAAAGGGTTTTGAAACCTTCATCTTTGCAGAGAATCCAAAGCAATTAGAAAGACTGCACAGCATTTTTGCTGATCTGAAAGCTGATATTCAATTCACACCCATTCCGGTTTCTATTCACGAAGGATTTATTGATGAAGACCTGAAGATTCTTTGTTACACCGATCATGAAATATTTCAACGGTATCATAAATACAAAGTAAAGCAGGCATATAACAAAAGCAAAGCACTTACAATACGTGCATTAAAAGAATTACAGCCGGGAGATTATGTTACGCACATTGATCACGGAGTGGGCACGTATAGCGGACTGCAAAAAATTGAGGTGAATGGAAAATTGCAGGAAGCGGTACGATTGATTTATAAAGACAGTGATATTTTATACGTAAACATCAACTCACTTCATAAAATTTCAAAATATACCGGTAAAGAAGGAAGTGTACCAAAAATAAATAAACTGGGAAGTGATGTATGGCAACGGTTGAAAGAAAAAACAAAAATCAAGGTCAAGGAAATTGCATTTGATCTCATTCAATTATATGCTCAGCGTAAAGCACAGGAAGGCTTTGCACATACCCCCGACAGCTATTTGCAAACGGAACTGGAAGCATCGTTTATGTATGAAGACACACCCGATCAGAGCAAAGCAACAGCCGATGTAAAAAAAGATATGGAATCACCATCGCCAATGGATCGTTTGGTGTGCGGTGATGTTGGGTTTGGTAAAACAGAAATCGCCATTCGTGCTGCTTTTAAAACGGTGTGCGATGGAAAGCAGGCAGCTATCATGGTGCCAACAACCATTCTTGCCTATCAGCATTATAAAACGTTTCAGGATCGGTTGAAAGATTTTCCGGTAACGGTTGATTATGTTAATCGTTTTAAATCAGCCAAAGAAAAAAAAGAAACCTATAAAAAATTAGAAGAAGGAAAAGTTGATATTATCATAGGTACACATGCTTTGCTTGGTAAAGATGTAAAGTATAAAGAGCTTGGTTTGTTGGTTGTTGATGAAGAACAAAAGTTTGGAGTGGGGCATAAAGAAAAGATCAAGACATTAAAAACAAATGTTGATTCATTGACACTAACGGCAACACCCATCCCAAGAACATTGCAGTTCAGTTTAATGGGAGCAAGGGATCTCAGCATCATCAACACACCTCCGCCCAACCGGCAACCCATTCAAACAGAAGTACAGGTGTTCCAGGAAGATTTTATCCGTGATGCCATTTATTATGAAGCAGAGCGTGGTGGCCAGGTTTTCTTTATTCATAACCGTATTGCAGGATTGGCTGAGATGGCTGCTATCATTCAACGTCTTTGTCCCGATCTCAGCATTGGTTTTGCACACGGGCAAATGGAAGGTCATGAACTGGAAGAACGCATCTTCGATTTCATTGATAAAAAATATGATGTACTTGTTTGCACCAACATTGTTGAAAGCGGAGTTGACATTGCCAATGTAAATACCATTATCATAAACAATGCACATCAGTTTGGACTGAGCGATCTGCACCAGTTGCGTGGAAGGGTGGGCCGCAGTAATAAAAAAGCGTTCTGTTACATGCTTGCTCCGCCAATGAGTACATTGCCCAATGATTCAAGAAAACGTTTACAAACATTGGAGCAGCATAGTGAATTGGGCAGCGGTTTTCAAATTGCAATGAGAGATTTAGATATACGTGGAGCAGGTAATATGCTGGGAGGCGAGCAAAGTGGTTTTATGGCAGAGATTGGTTTTGAAATGTACCAGAAAGTTTTGGATGAAGCCATCAGGGAATTGAAGCGTACCAAATTCCGTGAACTGTTTAAAGAAGAAATTCAGCAGCAGGAAGATTATGTAAAAGATTGTATGATTGATACAGATCAGGAAATATTGATTCCCGATGCGTATGTGGAAAGCATTGCCGAACGGTTGAGTTTATATACAAGACTTGATAATTGTGAAACGGAAGAAAACCTGCTCGCCTTTTATGCAGAAATGCTGGATCGGTTTGGTCCTGTACCAGCTCAGGTAGAAGATCTCTTTACAACAGTACGATGCAGAAAGCTGGCTGTTGGGTTAGGATTTGAAAAGATGACCCTGAAAAATGAAACACTGCGTTGTTATTTCATCAACAATCCCGATTCACCCTATTATGAATCTGCTGTGTTCAACAATATTCTGCAGTTCATACAAACTTCACTTAATAAAGCCCGCATTAAACAAACAGGTAAGTTGTTTATGCTGGTGATTGAAGACATGAAAGGAATGGATACCTTGCTCCGTTTGCTGCAACGTATGGCGGCAGCAGTAAAAGAAAAAGAAACCAGTGCATAAGGGGCAATGTCATTAAGTTAAGGGTTGTGGCATACCTACAACAGCAGCATCATAAATCCTTAACTTAATGACATTGGCATAAAGTCATGCTTTTCTTTTCTAACTTACATTTCTAAACTATATACTATGGAACAGGGCTTTTCACAATCATCCGAAATAAAGTATGCAAATGTGAGCAGTGATGAACGCACAATGGCTATTCTGTGCCATGTGTTATCTATCTTTTTTTGGTTCATTCCTGCACTAATTATTTACTTAATCAAAAAAGACGAGTCGTCTTATATAGCCGAACAGGCGAAAGAAGCGCTCAACTTTCAGATATCCCTGTTCATTTATTACATGATCAGTTTTGTGCTGATGCTGTTACTGATCGGCGTTTTTTTATTCATTGCCGTTTATTTTGCATCCATTATTCTTTGCATTATTGCTGCGGTAAAGGCAAGTAATGATGTGTTGTACCGTTACCCTCTTTCAATACGCCTGATTAAATAATACCATCTTAGTTTACGAAATAGCGTAAGGCGCTATAAGGAAATATCAGATGGTACAATGCCGGGAAAAAAACTGTTGAGCTATTTTACTTTTCACTTCGGTATAGGTGGTAATACGATTGTACTGTTAAGTAAAGTATAATAAAATTAATTTTGGAAACGTTTAATCAAGTGTGGCATTGAGCTTGTTCCCGGGTCAATGACACATTGTATTTTTTACCCTAAACCGTAGCATATGAAACAAGTTTTACTCCTTGCTTCTTTATTGATCATTCTTACATCCTGCGCCCGGCGAAAAATGATGGAAAGGGTGGATCATTTCAACATCAAAACAATTGCCATCCTGCCTGCTCAATTGGAAGTAACAGGAAATGTTCCAAAGAAGCTCAGCCCCGAACAACTTCAGCAAATCATCCTGCAAAACAAAAAATTTTTAAACCGGGCCTTGTATATTGATCTGGCTCAGTATGTTGATTCACGCACAAGACGATATTCACAGGTGCAGTTTCAAAGTATTGACAGAACAAATAAACTACTGGAAGAAAAAGGGATTACTGATTCTGCTTCCTGGCAGATGGACCCGGCTGACCTTGCAAAAATATTAGGAGTAGATGCAGTTGTTTCTGCAAAGGTTACTCAAAATCATATCCTGAGTGATGAAGTGGCAATGGGCATTGATGTAATTGGAGGAATTGTAAAACAAACAGTACCCGGGTTACCACTTCCCTACGGCGCTGCCCGTACCAGCGATATGTATGTAAACTGTGCTTTGATCAGGGATGGATATTCAGTATGGAGTACCCGTTTTACCAACCATACAGACTGGAATTATCCTTTTCAAAATGCCATTCAAAATGCAACGGCTGCTATTGCATACCGGTTTCCTTTGTAGTATTTGGATGTGTAAATTGTAGCACTAAAATAAAACAGGCATAAAAAAAGGTCGTTCCGAATTTTTGCAGAACGACCGTTCAATATCATTCAAAAAACTTAGTCCCAGCCTTTCTTGGCTGTTCCTGCAGCAATTGCTGCCAAAGCTTTTGCTTCACATAATGGCGCATTCTATCAAAGGTTAAATAATTGTAAGCCTGGCGCAAGAATTGTGTGAGAGCCAAGAGCGCTGGTTTCTTGTGCCTGTGTATAGTAGAGGTAAAAGTTATTTATTTTGCCGTTGTTGGTGTTCTTTCTGTGAGAGAGTAACCGGCAGCCCAGCCGTTGTTGTGTGTTTTTCACCAACAACTGAAGCTTAGCCCGGCAGCCTTTACAATTATGTGTCGTTGGTAGGCCAATCACAAAGCAACGCCTCATACCAACGACGGCGTAAACCACAGCAACAACCTATATTGGCGGCTTTGTATATGAAACAAAAACAGATAACAATGCAGCCACCGTTGATTATACAGATAAGTTACAGTTTGGCGCACATGAAGAAGGCCGCATCCGTGCATTGTATAATAATACCGGCAGCCCCAATACAATTACCGGTTTTGCTTATGATTACATGCTTAAAGATCATTTGGGAAATGTACGGATGGTATTAACAGAAGAACAGCAAACCAATGCCTATCCTGTAGCCAGTTTGGAAACAGCTACATTAAATGCAGAAAAAATAGTTTATAATATCCCTGATGCTGCAAGTGTAAGAGTAAATAAAAGTTCTGTTAGCGGTTATCCAACTGATACCTACACCAACCCGAATGATTTTATTCATAAGCTAAATGGAAATGGAACTAAAGTGGGGACAAGTATTGTACTAAAGGTAATGGCAGGAGATAAGTTTAATGTACGGGCCAACAGTTGGTATAAGCTGAATGGGGCAACACCTCAAACACCCGTTAATCCATTAAATGATTTACTCACAGCATTAATTACAGGGGTTGCATCAACAGGTAAAGCAGCCATAACAGAGTTAACCAACAGTGGAGTATTAACTCCGGGTATGCAAAATTTCCTGAACAACCAAACCTATAACAGCAGTAAACCCAAAGCTTATCTCAACTGGGTGTTGTTTGATGAGCAGTTAAAGTTTGTAAGTAACGGCAGTGGATTTGAACAGGTAGGGAATGATAACATTTTTACAACACATCTGTTTAATAATTTACCGGTAACAAAGAATGGCTTTTTGTATATTTATGTAAGCAATGAAACACCAAACATTGACGTGTTCTTTGACAATTTGCAGGTAACGCATATCCGGGGGCCGATACTGGAGGAAACGCATTACTATCCGTTCGGGTTGGTCATGCAAGGGATAAGTTCTAAAGCAGCCAATACATTACAGAACAGATATAAATACAACGGTGGTAATGAACTTCAATCTGCAGAGTTTAGCGATAATAGCGGACTGGAAGTGTATGATGCTGTTAACCGGATGTATGACCCTCAGATAGGAAGATTCTGGCAGATAGATGAATTAGCAGAATCGAATTGGGAATGGAGTCCTTACTTCTTTGCAAATAATAATCCTATTTTATTTAACGATCCGTTTGGTCTTGACCCTGAAACATCAACTCCTGAAAAACCCAAACAGCTTACCGAGATAGTTATCATCAGCACCAAGAAGATGAGTTATTGGGCCAAGATGAATATGATGTATGACTTACAAAAACGTACAAATGGCGACCTGAATCGAATCGTAAGCCCAGATCTTAGATACGAAATGCTACGCTTACAAGATCATTCCAACTTCAGGCAGCGGGTGGCAGATATGACAAGAGAAAGTGATAAGGTTGCATTAGAGGTAGGTTCTTGGTTACTACCCGTGGGATGGCTAACTAAATTAAGATATGTGAAACTTGCAACTAATTTATTAAAATTTAAAAGAGGAGAAAAAGCAGCATATTCAATATACTCCTATATAACTAGGAAGATTGCCAATCAGATGGCTGCTCGAGGGTGGACAAAAGAAGCGATACATGAATTAGTAAATAATCCTTACACAATAAGAGAATCGGTAAATTTAGCAACAGGACATGCTGCAACTGCCTATTTTGAAAAAAGCGGAGCTTATGTAGTTAAAGACAATGTTTCTAAAGAGATTATACAGATTAGTGATAAATTGAGAGAATGGATTGTAGATAAAAATATTATTAATCCCTACATTCCTAAATAAATATAAAATGAATAGACTACAATTTTTATATAAAAATCAAGCTGTAATACAAAGAGGGGATTATTTTTTATTGGATAAAAATACTGCTATTCAATTTCTAATGGATTGCAAAAAAGAAAACATTCAAGTTCTGGGGATAGATGGGTTTTATAAAGTTACAGAAAATGCAGTCCAACCAAGTATGGCAAATAGCATTGATTTTTCTGCTTCTTCATATAAAGGCGATAGAGATAGTATATATGAATATGGAATACAGTTTATTCATAGCAGAGAAAATGATTTGTATTTTGAAATAATTTGCGAAAGCTAACATTTATAGATAACAAAGAAGAGGCTGTCTCAAAAGTAGGCAGCCTTTTTTTATTTTCAGAAAAAGCAGGGCGTTTTTGTAAGCGTCACTTGATTTGATATTTCAACAATGATAGTATAAATTTATGAACCGTAAATTAAGAGGTTGCTTCTTTTGGCATTATTGCAATGATTTATTTTGTAACTAAGTAACAAGTAGGCATCA
>CAMTVU010000077.1:0-12578 GCA_947085245.1 uncultured Chitinophagaceae bacterium
ACAGCATCAAAATGATATTGAGAAAATAGTTCATCTACTCTTGCCTCATCAGTAATATCCATTTTCTCAAACACATAATTTTCTTTGTGTTGCACATCTTTCAGGTTTTCAAGATTGCCTGCATAAGTCAATGCATCACCATTTACAATTTTGTAACCGGGGTATTTATTTACAAACAAACGCACCACATGACTGCCTATAAAACCTGCACCACCCGTTACCAATATTGTTTTATCAAACTTGTTCATTATAAACTCCAGTATTTGAGTTTGGAAATTTTATTTCGATAGATGCCTTTCAAATCAGCAAACAAAGCATGCTCATTGGCAATTGAGGATAAATAATCTTCCGTAAAATTTTTATACGGATGATGGGCCACTGCCAATACAATGGCATCATAATCCTTACCTATCTCAGCAGCCAACGTTAATCCGTATTCCTGTTTTACTTCGGCAGCATCTGCATGCGGATCAACAAAATCAACCTGCACATTGTACTCCAGTAACTCCTTTACCATATCCGCCACTTTTGAATTACGGATATCAGCCACATTTTCTTTAAACGTTGCTCCCAGCACCAGCACTTTTGCATTGGCAGCACTTGGAGCATGTTTAATAATATGCTGAATAATTTTCTTTGCAACATAGCGTGGCATTTCATCATTTACAAAACGACCGCTTGCAATAACTCTTGAATTATAACCCAGTTGCTGCGCTTTGTATGTTAAGTAGTAAGGATCAACGCCAATGCAATGCCCCCCCACCAAACCAGGTGTGTATTTATGAAAGTTCCATTTTGTTCCTGCTGCTTCCACCACATCAAAAGTGTTGATACCAATGCGATCAAAAATGATTGACAGTTCATTCATCAATGAAATGTTGAGATCCCTTTGTGCATTTTCAATAATCTTTCCTGCTTCTGCCACTTTTATATTCGGCGCCCTGTGTACACCAACTGTTACAACCGTTTCATACACACTTGCAATTTCCCTGAGCGATTCTTCATCGCATCCTGAAACAATTTTAATGGTATTGCTTAATGTATGTTGTTTATCGCCGGGGTTAATACGCTCAGGTGAATACCCAATTTTAAAATCAACCATTCCTTGTAAGCCGGAGAACTGTTCCAGTATGGGCATACAATCTTCTTCAGTACAACCGGGATAGGTTGTGCTTTCATACACCACATAATCTCCTTTCTTCAACAGCTTACCAATTGTTTCACTTGCTTTTTGTAAAGGAGTAAGATCAGGAACTTTATGATCATCAACCGGTGTTGGAACAGTTACAATAAAAAAAGAAGCCTGCTTCAATACATTTACATCATCTGTGAACACAATATCTTTCCCTGCAAACATCGCTGCATCCACTTCTTTGCTGGGATCTTCATTGCGCTGCATCATTTCAATGCGTTTATGATTGATATCAAAACCAATCACCTGCATGTGTGCAGCCAACTCAAGCGCCAATGGCAAACCCACATAACCTAATCCAACAATGGCTACTTTTTTTTCTTTATTGATTAATGATTGATACATTTTTATGTTTTTAACCTCACCCTCCATCTCCCTCTCCGAAAGAGAGGGAGCGGCGCTGCATATCTTTATTCAATTTTTTAATCTGCCATATCAGCTCTTGTTCTTTACTTTACACTTATCCACTTCTAAGCAATTTCTTATAAACTCCAAATAAGTTGGCCTTGTGCCTTGCTAAGCCCCTCCTTTGGAGGGGTTTGGGGAGGCTGGACTCCTACATCCTGCTCACAAACTCCTTCGGCAACTTTGTCCACTCTTCTTTTGGAAGGTTCTTAAAATAGTTATATGTAATTTTCAACCCTTCGCTTCTTGATACTTTTGGTTCCCAACCAAGAATTTGTTTTGCTTTTGTTATATCCGGTTGTCTCTGCTTTGGATCATCAATCGGCAGAGGCTTATAAATAATTTTTTGTGCCGTGCCTGTGAGTTTAATAATTTCTTCAGCAAAATCTTTCAATGAAATTTCTGAAGGGTTGCCAATATTCACCGGCAACTCATAATCACTCATCAGCAAACGATAGATCCCTTCCACCAAATCATCTACATAACAAAAACTTCTTGTCTGGCTGCCATCGCCAAATACAGTTAAGTCTTCGCCACGCAAAGCCTGGCCAATGAATGCAGGTAATGCACGGCCATCATTGAGCCGCATACGTGGACCATACGTATTAAAGATGCGGATGATCCTCGTCTCCACTCCATGAAAACGGTGATAGGCCATTGTAATACTTTCCATAAAACGTTTGGCTTCATCATATACACCACGTGGGCCAACAGGATTTACATTACCCCAATATTCTTCTGTTTGCGGGTGCACCTGCGGATCACCATATACTTCGGATGTTGACGCAACAAGTATTCTTGCACCCTTTGCTTTTGCCAATCCCAAACAATTGTGCGTACCATGTGCACCTACCTTTAATGTTTGAATGGGAATTTTTAAATAATCAATGGGGCTTGCAGGTGATGCAAAATGTAGAATATAATCGAGCTTGCCGGGTATGTGAATGAACTTTGTAATATCATGATGATAAAACTCAAAATGCTCCAGCTTAAACAAGTGCTCAATATTTTTCAAATCACCGGTGATGAGATTATCCATTGCAATAACATGATAACCTTCTTTGATAGCCCGGTCGCATAAATGCGAGCCAAGAAAACCAGCAGCCCCTGTAATTAAAATTCGTTTACGATCCATAATTATTTCTGTTAGTATAAAATCAACCTGCGAATTATTTCACTGTTTCTCTTCCCACACTTTCATAGTAAAAGCCAAGTTGCTTCATCTGTTCCCTGTCATACACATTTCTCCCATCAAAGATCACTTTGTTTTTTAAAAGTGAAGTAATCTTCTCAAACTCAGGTGTGCGGAACTCACTCCATTCTGTTGCAATAATTAATGCATCTGCATCCTTCAAAGCATCATATTGATTTTCTGCAAACTCAATCTTATCGCCCATCATTTGTTTTACATTGGCCATTGCTTCAGGATCGTACGCACAAACCTCAGCGCCTGCTTCTGTTAATGCATCAATCATGTATAAGGCAGGTGCTTCACGTATATCATCTGTGTTGGGTTTAAAAGCCAATCCCCACAATGCAAAACGTTTTCCTTTCAACTCATTTTTGAAATAAGATTTTATTTTGGGGATGAGGAACAGTTTCTGTTCTTCATTCACCTTCATCACCGCATTCAAAATTTCAAAATCATAATTCACTTCGCCGGATGATTTCACCAATGCTTTTACATCTTTGGGAAAACAACTTCCGCCGTAACCAATACCGGGAAACAGAAAGCGTTTACCAATCCGTTCATCACTGCCAATTCCTTTACGTACCATATCCACATCGGCGCCTACAAGCTCACATAATCTTGCCACTTCGTTCATAAAAGAAATCTTTACAGCAAGAAATGAATTGGCTGCATACTTGGTGAGCTCTGCACTTTTTTCATCCATAAAGATTACGGGGTTACCGCTGCGTACAAATGGCGCATACAATTCCGTCATGATCTTCTTTGCTTTTTCATCGCTTGTTCCAACCACCACACGATCAGGTTTCATAAAATCATCAACTGCTACCCCTTCCCGTAAAAATTCAGGATTGCTTACTACTGCAAAAGCACCGGCCAAATCTCCTCCGCCACGTGGCGGAGAGGCTTTAGCAGCACTCTGCAAGATTGCAGCCTTTACCTTATCGGCAGTTCCAACCGGAACAGTACTTTTATCAACAATCACTTTAAACTCATTTGGCTGTATTAGTTTTCCAAGATCATCAGCTACACCTAAAATATATTTCAAATCAGCGCTTCCATTTTCACCGGGGGGTGTGGGCAGTGCAAGAAATACAATGGTTGCATCTTTTATACCCTCCGCAAGATTACCGGTAAAATGCAAACGGCCTTCTTTCAAATTGCGGAGAAATATTTTTTCCAAACCGGGTTCATAGATTGTGATCTGTCCGTTTGATAATTTTTCAACTTTGTTTTTATCAATGTCAATACAAGTTACCTGGTTGCCTGTTTCAGCAAAACAAGTTCCTGTTACTAATCCTACATAACCTGTTCCAACGACTGCGATTTTCATATTAGTGGCTTCTTTTAGTTTGTTCCGGTTGGTGGGGACACCAACAGGGGCGTGCTGCCGTGGCCGGTGTCTCCACCGGCCACAGTTTGCGTTTATTATTTTTGATTAAGGTATTCTAATACTTTGCTTGTGATCAACTGCAGATGATCTTCTTCCAGTTCTGTATGCATAGGCAAAGAGATCACACGGTCAGTTAACCAATCAGTAATCTTTAAATCATAATCACCCCCTCCAAATGCTGCAAACATTTTCTGCCTGTGTGCAGGCACGGGGTAATAGATCATAGATGGAATTTTTTGTTCTGCTAAAAATGTATTCAAACCATTTCTTACTTCTGCCGCATTTTCAAAACCATCCAGTGTTAAAGTGTATTGATGAAACGCATGATTACTGTAAGGAGCACGGTAAGGCGTTGAAATATTTTTATGCCCTGCAAATGCAGCATCATAGAAATCAGCTGCTTTTCTTCTTGCAGCAATATATTCATCCAGTTTTTTTAATTTGATCTTTAATACTGCCGCCTGTACGGTATCCAATCTTGAATTACATCCCACCAGTTCATGATAGTACTTTACTTTCTGACCGTGATTGGCAACCATCTTCAACTTATCTGCCAATGCATCATCATTGGTAAACATAGCACCGCCATCACCATAACAACCTAAGTTTTTTGACGGGAAGAAAGAGGTACAACCAATTGTACCAATTGAACCGGCTTTCTTTTTTGTTCCATCAGGATAAATATAATCGGCGCCAATGGCCTGTGCATTGTCTTCAATTACATACAGGTTATGTTCAGCAGCAATTTCCATGATCTCTTTCATATTAGCCACATGCCCGTATAAATGAACAGGGATAATGGCTTTTGTTTTTGGAGTGATGGCATTACGAATTGCTTCGGGATCAATACAAAATGTTTGGGGATCCACTTCCACAAACACAGGTTTCAAACGCAGCAGAGCTACCACTTCAGTTGTTGCAATAAAAGTGAAAGATGGTGTAATCACTTCATCACCGGGCTGCAGATCCAATGCCATCATCGCTATCTGCAAAGCATCGGTTCCGTTGGCGCAGGGAATGGTATGTTTTACTCCAAGGTAAGTACTGAGATGGGCCGCCAGGTCCTGAACGGGTTTGCCATTGATAAAGGCCGAACTGTCGAGCACATCTAAAATTGCAGCATCTACTTCCTGCTTAATTGCAAGATATTGTTGCTTTAAATCCACCATTTGTATTGGCTGCATACTGAGCTTGTTTTAACGGGGGCGAAAGTACGCTAAAAATGCCGTTTTATAACCGACTGCCGGATGGCTAATTGAAGTTTTTCATACCAATAACAATCCGCTTAGATTTGCAGTTCATGATCTTCTTTTACAACATATTCCGTATTGTTTATAAAACAGGGATTTCAATTGCTTCCGGCTTTCATGGCAAAGCAAAGAAATTTGTTGCTGGGCGCAGAAACTGGCAACAGGAACTTTTAGCTAAATGGAAAACAGAACCCGGCGATTTTGTTGTGTGGATGCACTGTGCATCGTTGGGTGAATTTGAACAGGGAAGACCGATTATTGAAAAGCTCAAAATCCAAATTCCAAATTCCAAAATTCTTCTCAGCTTCTTCTCTCCTTCCGGTTATGAGATCAGAAAAAATTATGCAGGAGCAGATCATGTAATGTATTTGCCGTTTGATTCTACTTACAATTCAAAAGCTTTTCTCAACCTGGTAAAACCAAAGCTGGCCATTTTTGTGAAGTATGAATTCTGGCATTACTATTTGCAGGAGTTACATGAAAGAAAAATCGAAACGATTTTAGTATCCGGCATTTTTCGCCCTTCGCAACCGTTCTTTCAATGGTGGGGAAGTTTTCACAGGAATATGCTGAACAATTTTTCTCATTTGTTTGTGCAAAACAAAGCATCTAAAGAATTGCTGGATAAGATCACATTATGTGATAAAACAACCATAGCAGGCGATACAAGATTTGACCGTGTAATAACTGCAGCTCAGCAATGGAAACCGGTTGAACATATTGATTTGTTTTGTGCTGATAAAAAGATATTGGTTGCAGGAAGTACATGGCCTGCTGATGAAGAATTGATTGCACAATGGCTGAAAGAAAACAAAGATGATTGGAAGCTGATCATTGCCCCGCATGAAATAAAAAAGGAAAACATTGATCGGTTGAAAGAGTTGTTTCCAAACTCAGTGACATATTCGCAGGCAGGAATTTCCAACTCATCACCCACTGCTCATCGCTCACTCATCATTAACAACATCGGCTACCTTTCACGCCTTTACAAATATGCAACTGTTTGTTATGTTGGCGGCGGTTTTAATAAAAGTGGTCATCATAATATTTTAGAAGCAGCGGTGTATGGCAAGCCCGTTATCACCGGACCAAATTTTCAAAAATTCAAAGAAAGTGTTGAGTTGAAAAAGCTGGGAGGAAGTTTTACGGTTGAAAACGCACAGCAGTTAAAGCAGCTAATACTGATGATGAATATTGAAAAAGCCAGATCCATTGCAGGAAATTATGTGCAGCAAAATGGAGGAGCAACAGATGCCATCATTAACCGGCTTCAGGAAAAACGTCTTTTCACCAAAGCATAAAACTCCTGCACAGCAGGTCGGTTATTATCCCATCCCAACTTCACCTTCAGTTCCCTTTCCATCCAGTATTGGGCTTCGGGAAAAATAGTAAAATTGTTAATGGTTTTGATGCTGCGTTCATACATGGTTTCATCACCACGGAACAATTCATTGATGAACACAAACCGGTCATTGATACCAATTGCTTTTTTAAGATCCTTTATTGATGAAGATTCAGTTAATGAGTAAGCAATTTCTGTTTTTTCTTCTTTCAGGTGTTCGTTAATGGATCGCCCTTCACCTGCAATTATTTCATTTACTTCTTTTGAAGTTTTTTGTTTGGGAGGCTCATTATAATAATCGGGTTGATGAATAAGTGTTGGAATTTCCGGTTCGTCATCAAACAACAAAACAGGTTTATGTTGCTGTGCCTGTACTTTTTTGGCAAACTCAGCTTTCTTACGAAGTTCTTCCAGCTCAGCTTCTACTTCCTGTTCATCTACCTGTAAAACTTCAATAATTTTTTCATGCGGTTCTTCCACTTTTGAGGATGCTGCCGTTGAATTTATCTGTGCCGGTTGAGAAGCGGAAGAATTGAATTGGAAAGCGGGTAATACTACCGCCACTCTTTGCGTACCGGGGGTTTCATTTTTTTGCCGGGGTAACCTTTCCAGCTCTGCCTGCAGCATGTTTGTAAGCACAAGCATTTGTGAAGCATCAGCATTACGTTGTAAAGCCTGTTGTAATTGTTCAATTAAAGAAGCAATTCGTTCCATGAATAGTCCTTACTTTTGGCGGTATTGGAAAATTGCCGTTAAGTTACAAACAGTTTGGCATAAAATATTACTAATGTTTATAGAACCGAATATAAGAGGCGACAGGAGAGGTTGGATTGAAGTGATCTGTGGCTCCATGTTCAGCGGTAAAACGGAAGAACTGATCCGCCGTTTAAAACGTGCCCGTATTGCAAACCTCAAAGTGGAAATTTTTAAACCGGCTGTTGATGTACGTTATGATGAAGAGAAGATTGTTTCGCATGATGAAAATGCAATCCTCTCTACTCCTATTGATAATTCACAAAAGATCTTATTGCTGTCGCAGGATGTTGAAGTGATTGGAATTGATGAAGCCCAGTTTTTTGATGCCGAAATAACCAATGTATGTGAACAATTGGCTTTACGTGGTGCCAGGGTAATTGTTGCCGGGCTTGATATGGATTATAAAAAGCAACCTTTTGGGCAAATGCCCAACCTGCTTGCCGTAGCTGATTATATTACCAAGCTCCATGCAATTTGTATGGTATGCGGCAATATTGCCAACTACTCATACCGCACTTCAGGCGAAGGCGCACAGGTTGTGCTTGGCGAAAAAGACAAGTATGAACCAAGATGCAGGCATTGTTATCATAACAAATAAACGAATCAAATAAATTGCCATCCACTCAAAAAATATTCGCCCTCTTTAAAAAAGACCTGTTGCTTGAAATAAGACAACAATATACTTTTTATGGCATCCTGCTATACATTGCCAGTACCATCTTTGTGTTATATCTGGCAATGGGCCAACCCGAAGCAAGTGTATGGAATGGATTGTTCTGGATGAACTTATTGTTCATTTGTATCAATGCCGTTGCCAAAAGTTTTTTACAGGAAAGCCGTGGGCGCATGCTCTACTATTACTCTATTGCAGGCGCTTTGGATTTTATTCTTGCAAAGCTCATGTATAATGTATTGCTGATGCTGGTTATGAGTTTGCTCAGCGTACTGTTGTTCAGCTTTTTTCTTGGAAGCCCTTTTATAAACACAATCAATTTTTTAGGCATTACCATTTTAGGCGGCATCAGCATCAGCCTGGTGTTTACATTATTGGCTGCCATTGCGGCAAGGGCCAATCAAAATGCTGCACTGATGGCCATCCTTGGTTTTCCTTTAATTATTCCTCAACTGCTCCTGCTTGTTAAAATTTCAAAGAGTGCATTTGGCGAAATATTTAATGAAGGTGCAGTGTTGCAGATGGTTTTGTTATTAAGCGGACTTGATCTGATGGTTGTAATTCTCAGCCTCATTTTGTTTCCCTTTTTGTGGAAAGATTAAATACAACAAAGCCCCCTCTAACTCCCCCAAAGGGAGAGGATAGCAAGGCACAAGGCCAACTTATTTGAAGAGTATAATTAATACCATAGTGGTTGATAAGTGTTAAGCAAAGAGTAAAAAAAGAGGTGGAAGTACAAAAAGTAAAATAAAGAAATGAAGCGCCGCCTCCTCTCTCTGGGAGAGGAGACAGGGAGGTGAGGCCGCAAATTTCATCCACTATTCATTTTAGTTTAACCACATTCCCCCTAACTTTGCGGCACTGAAAAAAGATTGGCAGAAAGGCAGTGTTTGTACTGATGAAAAGACTTAATAATGTACAAGCCTGCCCGGCTGAATGCCGTTCGGACGGGTGAGTGACCACGCAGCCACTCCGTTGCGTAGCAGGCACAACCGGCGTTGAGCAAAGTTGCAAAAGCCGACAACAACATCTCCTTTCTTTTTCAATTATCATTAAATGAGTTTATGAAAAAATCCTGGTGGAAGATATTGGCAGTTGTTCTATTACTTTACACATTTATAGCAGGTTTCCTTATTCAGGTTCCCAACATTGGCAACTTAAACCAAACCATCCGCAATTTATTTTTTCATGTACCCATGTGGTTTGGGCAAATGATCCTGCTGCTGGTGAGCATGATCTTTTCCATCCGTTATTTAAGAAGCGGAAATTTAGCCGATGACATTGTAGCCCGTGAATATGCCCGCATAGGAATTACGTACGGTGTTCTTGGGTTGATAACAGGCGCCATCTGGGCCAGCTATACATGGGGCGAACCCTGGAGCAATGATCCCAAACAAATAGCAGTAGCAATTGCATTGCTCATTTACCTTGCCTACTTTGTTTTACGTAACTCCATGCCCGATATGGATAAAAGGGCAAGGGTAAGCAGCGTATATAACATCTTTGCTTATTTTATTTATGTGCCATTGATTATGGTACTGCCAAGATTGGTGCAATCATTACATCCGGGCGGGCAAGGTGTGGAAGGAAACCCCGCATTAGGCGGGCAGGATCTTGATCCAACCATGCGATTGGTATTTTGGCCTGCCGTTATCGGCTGGACTTTGTTAGGCGTTTGGATGACAACATTACTCATCCGCATTTCAAAACTCAAAGAAAAAAACTGGATCCATGCGTAAATTATTTTTGTTGATCTTTTCAATCCTGTTTTCTGCCATTGAATTAATGGCGCAGAATACCAATGACACTTCAGTAATGGCAAGCAATGGAAAAATCTATGTTGTGCTGGCTGTATGCCTCACCATCTTTGCCGGCATAGTCATTTATCTCATACGTATAGATCGTAAGGTTTCCCGGTTGGAAAAAAAGAACGATTAACCTCTTTGCTATATTAAACTTTAAAAAACGATTGTATGTCAACTACGAATTACAGCTTTTTCGGAGCAGTAGAAAAAAGCTTCGATAAAGCAGCAGCCTTTACAAAATGGGATAAAGGCATTCTTGAACAGATCCAGCAATGTAACAGTGTATATCAGATGAAGTTTCCTGTAAAAATGGATGATGGAAGTATTGAAGTAATTGAAGCTTACCGTGTACAGCACTCTCATCACAAAACACCCTGCAAAGGTGGTATCCGCTTTTCAATGGAAGTAAACCAGGACGAAGTAATGGCGCTTGCTGCCCTGATGACTTATAAATGCGCTATTGTGAATGTTCCGTTTGGTGGTGCAAAAGGCGGAATAAAAATTGATCCCCGCAAACGTTCAGCTTATGAGTTGGAAAAAATTACCCGTCGTTATACTGCGGAATTGGTAAAAAAGAATTTTATTGGCCCTGGTATTGATGTACCTGCCCCCGATTATGGAACAGGCGAAAGAGAAATGTCATGGATCGTTGATACTTATCAATCGCTCCGCCCCGATGAAATTGATGCCGCCGGTTGTGTAACCGGTAAACCCATAACACAAGGAGGTGTTCGTGGCCGCCGTGAAGCCACAGGCCTTGGCGTATTTTATGGCATGCGTGAAATGTGTAACATGCCCGATGTAATGAGCAAGTTAGGATTAACTACGGGCATTGAAGGGAAACGTGTAATTGTGCAGGGTTTGGGTAATGTGGGGTATTATACTGCAAAATTCTTTCAGGATGCAGGCGCAATTATTGTTGCATTGGCCGAGTATGAAGGAAGCATCTATAATTACGATGGGTTGGATGTTGATGCTGTTTTTCAACATCGAAAAAATTCAAAATCAATATTAAATTTTCCCGGCGCTGCAAACTGTGTAAAAAATACCGATGCACTTGAACTGGAATGTGATATTCTGATCCCTGCGGCTTTAGAGAATGTAATTAACGGAGAAAATGCACATAAAATAAAAGCAAAGATGATTGCTGAAGCAGCTAACGGCCCCTTAACTCCCGAAGCAGATGAAGAATTTGCCAAACGTGGTGTTTTGGTTGTGCCCGATATGTTCCTGAACGCAGGCGGTGTAACTGTTTCTTATTTTGAGTGGTTGAAAAACTTAAGCCATGTACGTTACGGACGTTTGGAAAAGCGTTTCACTGAAAATCAAAACGCAAATATGCTGAGCCAGGTTGAAGAATTAACCGGCAAAAAAGTAGAAGCTAAAATGCGTTCTACTATTATGCACGGACCTGATGAAGTGGACCTTGTATATAGTGGATTGGAAGAAACAATGATCAACGCCGTGAATGAAGTAATGGACTGCTGGAAAGAAAACCCGGCCATACCCGATATGCGTACAGCTGCTTATGTTGTAGCCATCAACAAGGTAGCTATCAGTTATTCAGAATTAGGTATTTTTCCATAAACCAATTGACTGTTTAACAATCCCATCAGTTTTTTGATGGGATTTTTTTATGCCTGTAAAACGGAAAGTTAAATGTTAGGGTAAAGCTGCTTTGCAATAAGGTTAAGGACGTATTCTCAAATTAATTTTCAGAAAGCTTCTGAGAAGAAAAAGTCACTTATAAGTTTTATAAATATTTTTCAGATACCCCCTTTATGCCATATTCATCAATGGCTAAAGCCTTAACACGCTGTATTTTATTAACCCAAGCCTTAAGGCTTGGGTTATGAATGAATTGCAGAATGGGCTTTAGCCCTGACCTGCAGCAGTGGCCGGTATCCTCACCAGTCACTTTTACAATTGCAAAAAATTATGAAAATTATTTTCAAAAATTTTCTTACCTCCTTTCCAGCTAGCAACTTGCTTTCAGAATAACAGTAACTTTATACATCTGCCACAAAACTCCTTCATAACTGTTTGTTAAATGTGGGTTCGTGGTACACCTGAAATGATGACAGCTTTGTTATTTTACAGCAAGAAAGGCACAGGCTTTGATAGACTATTATTCATAAAAATTCTAATCTTATAAAAAAAATGAAAGCAAAATACATTCTTGTAACCGTATTTGTAAGTGCTGTTACCGCTTTAACCAGTGTTTTCCTGTACTCAAAGTTTACAAAGAGTAGTCAATTAGTTTCACAAAACCAGGCGCAGCTTCCTGTTAATTATGCAGGTTTGTTTGACAGTGGCGGCACATCGGGCCCTGTTGATTTTGAAGGCGCTGCCAGTACATCCATACCGGCAGTTGTGCATATTAAAACAAAAACAAATCCCACTCAAACCAACAATCAGCAAAAAAGGCGCAGCCCGTTTGGTGATATGTTTGGAGATGATTTTTTTGATGATTTTTTTGGCGGCCCCAATAAAAACCTTCCGCAAATGGCAAGCGGCAGTGGTGTGTTTGTTACCAATGATGGATACATTGTAACCAATAACCATGTGGTGGA
>CAMTVU010000078.1:0-17135 GCA_947085245.1 uncultured Chitinophagaceae bacterium
CCTCTTGCCATAACAACAAGATACTTTCCCACTGTAAATGATGCAAGAAAATAATACAATTATTATACAGTGCATTTGTGGAAAAACGCCCTGCTTTTTCTGAAAATAAAAAAAGGCTGCCTACTTTTGAGACAGCCTCTTTTTATTTATTATCAGGTAAGACTGATATTAGAATTCATAACGAACACCAACCTGCGCACCCCATGTACTTGCAGTGCTATACCTTGTTTGAACAGGTTTAACAGGTAACCGTCCATTAACAACCCTCATTCTGTAAGCAGGTTTACCGGTTGCAGCATCAACACCCGCTGCAACAAGAGGATCGTTTACAAGTAACAGAGGTCTTACTCCCCAATCTTTATTCAGCATGTTAAGGAAGTTAAACACATCAGCAGTTATTTGTAAACTTTGTTTACGTCCGCCTTTTGAAACGAAAGTAAAGAACTCCTGGCGTACACTCAGGTTTAAGCTGTGGAAGAAGGGCAGTGTTGCTGCATTTCTTTGAGCATAGCTTCCTTTCCTTTTATTCAGGTAAGGAGTATTTTCAATAAACTGGTTAAATGCATCAATCTGCGCTTGTGCGCTGTATGGGTTTGCACCTGTAATTGGAAGAAAAACCAATTCGTTTGCATTATTAGGAACATATAATAAGTCAACATTATTCTGCCCGTCATTATTCACATCTCCATTATTAATAAAACTGAAAGTACCTGCGGTAGAACCATCATACACCAATGTTAAGGTTGTAGCAAGGCGTTTCAGATATTCTTTTCTGTAAGAAACAATACCTAAAATCCTGTGAGGCTTCAGGTCTGAATTCCATCCAAGCTCAGGCATGTTAGGCGTACCAACACCTGCAGTGCCAGCCCATGCAGATCCGGCAATAGCGCCCGGGTTTCCGCTGTATTCAACAGCGCTGGTGTAGGTATATGAAAGGGAAGAGTAAAATCCTTTTGCAAAAGATTTTGAAACGCTCACAGTTGCAAAAGTGCTGAAGCCTTCTTTTGAATTTTCAAGTACAATAATATTACGTTGATAAGCAGGATTTACCCATCTTGCTGCAGTACTGGTGTAACGTGGCCTGTTATCATTACCAGAAAATCTTGCATCAGGAGCTTTGAGGTTTGCGTTACGCATAATCACAGCATTAATATCACGTGCAATTGAAAGTTCTGTTGTGAAAAGCCAACCGCCCTTCAAACTTTTTTCAAATGCAAGGTATGTTCTCCAAACACTTGGGAATTTAAAGTCGGGGTCAATCAGCACAAATCCAGCCGAAGGAACGGTAGAACCAACTACACTTGGGAAAGAATCCCGGTATGCATTAATTGATGGTCTGAACTTGAAATTCTGCAACCTTGTAAGGTCAGTAATTGCTACCTGGTTCTGATACACACCACTATTTGTAGGCATGTTTGTTAACCATACAAAGGGAATACGACCGGTGAAGATACCTGTACCACCACGAATGATTGTACTCTTATCACCCGCCACATCATAACGGAATGCAATTCTTGGAGACCACAACAACTGACTGCTTGGCCATTGTGTTGTTTTGTACTGTTTGGGAGTACCATTCTTACTTATGATAGATAAAGCATCAATGGCAGGGTTGGGTAATGGGTTTTCCAAGTAAATTGGTTTGTCAACCCTCACTCCAAGTGTTAATTTGAACTTGGCGCTAACGTTTATTTCATCCTGTGCATAAAAAGCTGCCTGTCCAAGTTTTAACTCTGCTGAGTAAACCTGAGATTTTCCGGGAACTAATGAATAAGTATAAGCAAAAAATCTTGGGGCCTGGTTTGTCAGAAAATCATTCAGCGTGTTATATGCATAGTAGCTTTGTGAGCCCGGCATAAAGCTGTTGCCAAGATACTGCTGTTCGTAGTTGGCTCCAAAAATAAGTGTGTGTTTACCGGCAAAGTAGGTGAAGTTATTGGTTACATTGAATGTGTTATTCTTCACATCATTGTTAGGGGTAAATGGTTCGTACCCAACAGTGATCTGATTTTGACCAAGGCCATTAAAGATATCAATCAAAGGGAAATCCGCACTGGGTGATGTACGTGTAGCACGGGTTTGGGTAAAGGTTGTTAAAAACTGGTTAGCCCATTTGCCCGATGATGATGAGTTTAACTCCAATGCACCAGACCTAACTACGTTTTTAAATCCATAGATTGAATTTTGATACGACATTGAGAAGGGGCCAAAACGGCTGTTAGGTAAACGGCTGATGGTTGATGTTCCTGAAGCAGTTGTTACAGAATATCCCCCGCCATTAATAACTGAAGTGCCGTTTAAGTCCTCATCATTGGTATTTAAATAATCGTTGAAACGTAATGTGAGCCTGTGCACTTTGCTGATATTCCAGTCAAGTTTTGCAAGGATCTTGTAGTTCTCCAACTGATAGTTGGGGAAGTTTTCATAAGGACCTGTTTCGTATCCGTAAGTAGTTTTTAAGTAGTTGGATAGAATCCTTAATGAATCAAGTGGCGTTGAAGAACTTTGTAAACCGCCTGTACTTCCTTTTGGCTGAAACTGAATACCGGGGAACTCCCTCTTTTCGTATTCTCCGCTTACGAAGAAGAATAATTTATTCTTAATAATGGGACCTCCAACATAACCGCCAATAAACTGAGTACGGCTTGATAGCAGTTTGGGAAGAACTGAATCTCTCACTTTAAGTCCGTTCATATCTTGTGTACGCAGGTAACCATAAACACCTCCTCTGAACCTGTTTGAACCACTTTTGGTTACAGCATTGATACCTGCGCCTGTAAAACCAGACTGGCGAATATCAAAAGGTGCAATATTTACAGAAACCTCTTCTATGGCATCTAATGAAATTGGGGAAGCAATACTGCCGCCTGGTAATGGATCGGTTCTTAAACCAAAGTTATTGTTGAGGTTTGCACCATCAACCTGGATATTATTGAAACGTCCGTCACGGCCACCAAAGCCATTGTTACTACCTGCCTGTGGAGTGATAGAAGTAAAGTCAACAATATTTCTTGAAAAGTTGGGGATGGTTTTGATCTGCTGCTGACCCAATATGGTTGAAGGGCCTGATTTATCAGCAAATACTTTTCTTTTACCACCGGTAACTATAACTTCTGTAACGGTTTTAACATCTTCGCCCATTACAATGGAAACACCATAAGGCTCACCCAACAAGAGGTTGATACCTTCTAAAATCTGAGCCTGGTAACCCACATACTCAATTTTGAGAGTATAAGGTCCACCAATGCGGGCATTAGGCACATTAAAAGAACCACCCTTTTTTGAAACAGTTTGATAAACTGTACCGGTAGGGGTATGGGTTGCAGTAATGCTTGCCCCTTCTAAGGCGGCTCCATTTTTGTCTTTTACTGAACCTGAAATGCTACTGGTTGTAACCTGCGCAACGGAAACCAATGTAATTAATACAGCTGCCGTTGCAAGCAGTAATTTTCTGAGTTTTGGCATACATTATAAGTTTACTGGTGCAAATAAACAACAATCTTCTTTTCAAACATCAAAGAAATATTAACAATTCGTAAAGGACAGACAGAAAGTTTTCCCTGCATGCTGCAATACGGCAAAAGATATTCTCCTCAACGGCTGTTTTTGCGAAACGCCTCCTGAATTCAACTAACTTTGCTCCTTAAAAAACAGTGAATGCTTAACTCCATAGAAAGTGCAATTGAAGACATCAGGAAAGGTAAAATGCTGATTGTTGTAGATGATGAAGATCGGGAAAATGAAGGTGATTTTATCATTGCTGCCAGGCATGTAACTCCTGAAGTTATCAATTTTATGAGCAAAAATGGGAGGGGATTGATTTGTGCCGCTCTTACAGATGAACGTTGCATGGAACTGAACCTTGAACCCATGGTTACATCCAATACCTCTTTTCATGAAACTGCTTTTACCATTTCAGTTGATTTAATAGGCCAGGGAACAACTACCGGTATTTCAGCACAAGACAGGGCAAAAACCATCCAGGCACTTATTCACTCAAATACAAAACCACAAGAGCTTGCAAGACCCGGGCATATTTTCCCTTTAAGAGCTATGAAAGGTGGTGTGCTGAGAAGAAGTGGCCATACCGAAGCAACAATTGATCTTGCCCGTTTGGCAGGATTGGAAGCTGCGGGTGTGTTGGTTGAAATTATGAATGAAGATGGAACGATGGCACGCCTTCCCCAACTGGAAATTATTGCAGCACAATTTGGAGTAAAGATCATCTCCATTAAAGATCTTATTGAATACAGGCTTAAAACCGATTCGCTGATTGAAGAAATTGTACGTGTTGAAATGCCTACTGCTTTTGGACATTTTCAATTAGTTGCTTTTAAAGAAAAAGAAACCGGACAGGAACACCTGGCATTAATAAAAGGACAGTGGGAAAAAGATGAACCTGTTTTGGTGAGGGTACACTCATCCTGTTTTACAGGCGATATTCTCGGTTCTTTAAGATGCGATTGCGGCGAGCAATTGCACAGCGCCATGCAAATGGTGGAGCGGGAAGGAAAAGGAGCTGTAATATATATGAACCAGGAAGGAAGAGGCATTGGCCTTTTCAATAAACTGAAAGCCTACAAATTACAGGAGCAGGGAATGGATACGGTGGAAGCAAATCTTCATCTTGGCTTGCCAATGGATGCAAGAGATTATGGTGTTGGGGCACAAATTTTACGTACTCTTCATATTACCAAACTTAAACTCATCAGCAATAATCCAAAGAAGAGAGCAGGTTTGCTGGGTTATGGATTGGAGATTGTTGAAACGGTTCCTATTGACATTGCTCCCAATAAATTCAATCAAAAATATCTTGAAACAAAAAGGGATAAACTGGGGCATGAAATTTTGAAGTAAAAGATTATCAATTAAAATCCCTTACATAAGAAAAGCTTATACCCGTACGCCTGGCGCTTTGCCAAAGCACATCATAAATGCTTCGGTGAAAACCAATAATACGAAGCTTGCCATCAGGAGTTATTAACCACTCCAAAGTAATATCGGGTGTGAGTTGGTTACTGTTTTGTACAACGGTTGCCTGGCCGGTATTTACCAGCACAGAACCACCTGCTTTTAAAAGTAAACGGCCATTTAATAAACGTTGCGTAATACCAAAACTACCCGTTCCTGAAAATCCTCCTGCCTGTGCCTGTGTTCCTGAAACAGGAGTTGTATTGAATGTTACATAAGGATCTAAATTCAGCTTATTAATGCCGGGAATATTCTTCAATGCAGCCCCCAGGCCCGATGTTACCTGCTGTGTAATGAATTCGGAAATTGTACCGTATGCAGTAGTAATTACATTGCTGCCCAGGTTACTGCCCACAGTAGAAGTGTTGGGATTATTTAATACAAATTGATTAAAGAACAATAAAGAAAACACCTGGTTGTTTAATTCATTTGGGTTGTTATACAATTGCTGGAAACCATTTATGGTTAACGGATTGTTGCGGCATGGATGCCCTTGCGGAAGTTCAAACCTGAAATTAATGACGGGGTTCTTCAATGTATTGGAAAGGTTGCCAATTACATTAATATCATTTCTTTCATTGTTACATCCCCGGGATAGTTCAACCGGCAGTGTAATGTTCTTTACTACATAGTTGGCATCAATATTTATTCTTGCATCATAAGGGTCTCCGCTCCAATCAATTCTTCCTTTGTTAATATCAAATGGCTTTTTGATCAGTGCCTGCCAGTTGAATGTGTATTTCCCGTTTGTAATATCAAACCATCCGTTCATGGTTGTTTTTTCAAACGTACCCACACGAATGTTGAGGAACCCATTGCCCTGTCCCTGGATAACATCATTCGTTACTTCATCCAGTATAAGGTCAATCTTTGCAAGCGGATTAGCAGTAATGTCAAGGTCAACCAATAAACTCGATGATTCTTTGATCTGTGATTCCACTTTCATTTCAGTACCATACTTGCGGAACACAATAAAATCGGCAGTGCCGGTAACTCTGGAGTCGGAAGTGGGTAGATATACTCTTGAGCTATCTGTTGGTTCGCCCCGCAGTTTAATAGTGATTTTGTCTGATGAGCCATAGATACTGCCACTTGCTTTTGCAATTACATACCCGTAAAATAAACTATTGTCTTTTTTTGTTGTGTTTAACACAAGCAGTCCACGTTTATCATCGTTGCTTCTGAAGGCCATATCAAAAGACATGTTTTTAAAAAACTGGTGATACAGTTTTCCGGAGAATGTGGCAGTACGGTTGGTTGTATCTTTTAAAATGATATTTCCAAAATCAAGATAGCCTTCACGGAAATTGATTTCAGTTCCTTCTTTTATCTGGTAACGGCACTTGGTATAATCAAGAACAAAAGAAGCGTTGCTGAGTGTTACTTTACCAATTAAGTCGGGTTTATTTGCATTGCCTTTTATTCTGATTACTCCATTACCAACACCTTTCATATCTGTCATAATGATGGATAGATATTTTTGCAACAAACTTATCTGTACATTTTTAATTTCAGCTACCTGGTCAATCAGCGGTTTTTTGGGATCTTTGATATTGATTTTTCCTTTACCCAAAAACTCATTTAACGGGTTATCAGAAATAACCTCCGTATTAATATCCCCTGTTTTAGGATTGTAGTTGCCGCTTATTTTCACCACACCAATGGAATCATTGTTGAACCTGAATTTTTCTGCTGTTACATTTGCATCAATCTGCATTTTTCCAAATGGGTCCATTATATCCACTCTTCCGGTTAAAACACCTTCAAGCCTGGGGTCTGTTAAGAAATAAGGCATGATCTCATCAAAACGAAACTGTTTCAGCTCTACAATAAAATCATCGTGGTTGCCAATATCCGAAGGCTGTGTGTAGGCAAGAATTTCTTCGGTACCCGATGTTAATTTCAACCCATCTGAGAGGAACTTCTTTTTGCCGATGAACAGATCACTGTTTTCTTTTATTGTCCATATTTTATCATTGACTACTAAAGTGGATGGTTGAAAAATGATACCAACGCCTTCTTTGGTTGTTGTAATGTGTGCATTGAGATCAGCATCCTTCAACGTTTGAGAGGCTCTTGTTTTAATACTTACCAAACCGGTGTCTTTAGAAGCCGTTACTTTAAATTCAGTTTTAGGTAAGCTGAGGCTGTCATTGAATTTTATTTCATCAAGTGTTCCCTGCAGGTTGAGCTTGTCATAATCGCCGGCACCTGTTATCTGTGTGTTGTTAAAAGCAATATTGTTGTATTGAAAGAAAGGAACATTGGTTTGTACATTGAATTTGTTTTCATTGGTACTGATGCGGCCATTGATGGTACTGTTATCAAAGCCCTTAACAGGAATATCCCATAGCGCAACAAAGGGAGCTATGTTCTTTGTAACAACAGCAAATGTAAAATCCTGGTTCTTCACCTGCTTTTTAGGTAAAGGAATGTAGGCAGGGAAATATTTATGCAGAAATGAAAGTGTGGTTGTTGGCAAATCAAGGATATTAAAATTGCCACGGATGGATGCTTCTGCTTCATTGCTCTGCATAAGCAATACTTTTTTGTTATCAACCAAAACGGAGGAAAGCGAAAGATAATCAAAAGAAAGTGGTTCGTTATCCCTGGTAAGCAATGCATGCTGTATAATGGCTGTACCTAAAAAGTCGTCAATTGTTTTTCCCTTGAAATCAAGATCAACAGATGCTTTCAATGAAAGATTGCTTTTAGATAAACCAAGAGGCTTGAAGTTAATCCTGTAAACTTCTCCCGTTAATTTGTACACCGGGGTATCTTTATTAAAATTAACCAAACCGGTAAAGTTTATATCCAGGTTAGGATCGTTTACAATTAAAGCGCCATCAAAATTCCTTTTTTCATAAATTCCTTTGGCCTCAATGTTTTGATAGGTATAACCATTCACCCAGAAGGATTTTATCTTTCCATCCAATTCAGCAAAAAGTGTTTTGGCATTGAAGCCCCGGCCTTTGAGTGAGCCATCCATTACTATTTTTCCAAACAAAGGATCTTTGATAAATGTTCCCAATTCAAAACCGTCTGTTTTCAGTTTGCCTGAATAAATCGGCTGGCTTCCTGCAGGCAGCTTCAGGTTAATATCCGTTACCAATGTGCCCAGGTTCGTTTGCAGTGTGCCGTAAGCAACAAAATCTTTAAAGTAACCGGTAAATGAACCTGTGAATTTGAGATAATTGATTTTTGAAATATCAACTTCTGTGATTTTTTTCAGCTCAGGGTATATAACAACAGCATCTGCATAACTTGTTTCAAGCCGCTTTGCCTTTAAATCGAGAAAGGCTGTGTTTATATCGGGCAAGCCATCTAATGTAAAGCTGCCTTCAAAAACTGTTTGATTCAGGGAAGTGATGATTACATCATTTCCCCTCAGGTGATTTACCGTTCCTTTTACTTTTCCTTTCAGGAAAATTTTATCTTTCCAGTCTTTCAGTTCCGGTGCAAAAAAAGCAATATCATCGCTGTGAATTTCGCTGTTCTCAAAATTGCCATCCATAATCACATGTGTAATAAACTGGCTCATGTCATGATTGAACTGCGTATATCGCATAGCAAAATAATTGGTAAGCCTGCTTTTATTTGTTCTTGCATCCAGGTTCTTAAATTCCATTGCCTGCGGATGCCAGATCATATCTGCCGCTAATTGTTTTATTTCAATGCCGCTGCGTTCTTTTGCTGATACTTTTATAGCAGCCTGCAATGTATCGCCGGTGAAACGGAAGTTTGAAAAATTACCGTTGATATTTTTGAATTGCAAATGGGCTCCATCAAAATAGCTGAGCGGTTCCCGTTCTGTTGCAACATCATTTCTGAATTCACCGTTGTTGATCTTTACATTCTTTGCGGTGATCTTCCAGCCCGCCTTGTTCCAGTGTTCAAGTACATCTTCCTGGTGATAATCATCATCGGGCCTGGAAGCTCTTGCAGGCCGCCTGCCTTTGTAATTGAAAATAGCGAAGTAAGGAGAAACAAATTCCAGCACCTCAGCATCTATTCTTTTTTCAGCCAGGTTAAATTTATTGAGATCTAAAAGCAGGTACCCTATTTTTCCTTCCATGATCTGCCCACGCCATTCATCTTTTTGAATGATATGGATTTGGCTGAGCTCTGCTTTTTTCAAACTCAGTTCAATTCCTTTTTTGGTAGTATCGGCCGGGCCGGGTGAAGAGAAGTAGTCAACAAGGAACTGGTAATTCCAAACGCTGTCAATACGGTGAAGAAAAACGGTAGTTTGTTCCAGCGACACATATTTCAATTCTACTTTGTCTTTCAGGAAAAACCAATCTGTGATATTAATACCAGCCCTGCCAATATAGGCAAGCGTGTCTTTGCTGCGGTCTTTTACCAGCACACCCTCCAGCAACATTTTGTTGAACAGGGAAAAATCAACATGTTTTACAGAAATTTCTGTATTCAAATCCCTGGACAGTTTTTGTGAAGCCTGCTTTACAAGCCAGTTTTGTACCGGAGTAAATTGAATAAGAACCCATACTGCAATGAGGAAAAGCAGCAGGATGAGCAAAGACCGGGTTAGTATTTTAATGATTTTTCTGGCCAAAACTGTAATGCTGTAAAAGTAACCAATCAACCCCTAATGGCAAATTCAATACCAATGTTTGAAATCATACTACTTCGCTTTTGGCTTAGGCGACAGGGTTATGCCCATTTGCATCACTACACAATAAGTTTTTATGTTACATAAGCTACGTAGTACACTGTAAAATTGAAAATGATTTCTGATGGTTGATACAAAATATAAAAGGCCGGGGTTAATGCCAGCCTTCTTAGTTTATACAGGTTTTAGTTATTTCTTCTTTCCAAACCAATAGCCAATACCTGCGCTAATGGTATGATACTTTAAAACCGGCCCGAAATCAGTATTAATCATATTGCTGATACCATACGAATAATCAGCAAGTAAACGTAACCCGCCTGTTGTTTCATAGCCAATACCTGCATGCCAGCTTGCATCAAATTGTCCGTAAGCCTGGAAACTATATTTAAGTTTAGCATTAACAGGGGTTCCTGCAGCATCCTGTTTTGTTTGATTGCCCATAATACCAAACCCAAGCGATGGGCCAAACTGAACAAACATTGTATTGGCATTTTCATCAGGATGCTTGAAATCAATCTGCAACAAGGGCATTACCCGTACCTGGAACTCGGTTACCTTGCTGAGTTCTTTTTTGGGTAAGGAATCTGCTTTCATACCACGGTAGTTAATATCAATTTGCGGAGTAAAATGCAAACGGTTTTCAAAAGGTATTTTCATCATAAAGCCTGCATAACCTCCGTGCACTGCACTGGTTTTACTGGCTGAGTAATTTGAGAGCACATAATTATATCCTCCTTTAATTCCAGAATAAATCTTGCCAAGGTCCTGTGAAAAACCAAAAGATGCAAAGAGGGTACATGCAATAAGCACTGATAATAATTTCTTCATGAGTTTTGTTTTAGTTATTGCCCAATCAACTGAGCCAGCTTTTCAAGGTCGGATTTTAAATGAAGGGCATTCAAAACAATCCTGTTTACCGGATTGCTTTCAGGATGAGGATAAGCAAAAGATGAAATGATAACCTTGTTTTGCAGCAGGTACGGGGAAATGCCTTTTTTATCTGCAACAAACACAGGCGTACTTTCATTGGCCACAAATGTATAGTTTGTTGTGAGTTTTTGCAAATGTTGTATGTTTTGCTGCAAAGTTTTTCTTTGGCGGGCAAACAACTTTTCTCCATGCAGCCATGCATAAGCCAATGAAGGCATGAGCGGAGTGCTGGTAGTAAAGTTCACATGCTGCCTTACATCCTCAATCCATTTCTGCGAGCCGCAGATAACGCCACCATTTATATGAAAAGCTTTGGATAACGAAAAATTAAGCAGCAATTCAATGTTGGGCGGCAGTGATAATGTTGAAAGAATGCCTTCTCCATTTTCACCCATCCATCCAATACCATGTGAATCATCAATGATAAGTGTGATGTTGAAATAAGGAGGGGTTGTGTTTAAAAAAGAAAAATCATTGATATGGCCGGGAGTGGGGTTGATGCTGTCTGCCGCCAAACCAAAAGTGAATTCATTATTTTGTTCCCGTTCCTGCAGAAAATCATTCCAGCTTTGCTCAGCAGGAATTTTTTTAATGGCTGCATGTGCAGATGAGGAAGGATGTGTGTGCTGCATGCAATACACATTCATTTTATTGCTTACTGTTTCCGTTGCTGTACGTGCCGATAAGAAACCTGATGAAAAACTTGCAGCAGCCTCAACTTTGCAGAACTGTGCCAGCTTTACTTCAAACTCAGTATAAAGATCCAGTGGTGTGTTGGAGATTCTTGATGATGGATACACCACACCATATTTGTCAATCCCTTTTTTTATTAAAGAGATGAACTCTTCATTTAATCCAAGGCCGAGATAGGAATAACCTGAAAAGAATAAATATTCTTCTTTGTTGATGATGGTAGTGCGGCCGGGTAATTGAGAGAGGGTGATCATGAAATTGTTATTGAAGAAAAAGGTTACCACATAGGATCATAGGTACATAGTTGCACATAGATAAAATTATTCTTTTTGCAAGGCAGCATAGTATTCGTTTACAAAAGTTTTTTGCCCTTCTTTGAAAATATTGGTACAGTTGAAATTAATCAGAATTCCTTTTGGCTTTTTAAGAAGTTTCATATAGGTAAGCACTTGTGCCTGATGCACGGGCAATAAGCCGTCAATTGATTTAAGTTCTACAAGTATCAAATTTTCAACCAATACATCCAAACGAAGGCCTGCTCCAAGATTTAAACCTTTGTACTCTACAGGAACCAATAATTGAGTTTTAAAAGAAAAATCCTTCAAAGAAAGCTCCCTGGTAAAACATTTTTCATAAATACTTTCCAGTAACCAGGGGCCTAATTGTTTATGTACTTCAATGGCACACCCAATAATTTGATAGGTTAGATCATCTATATATTTTTGAGTTATCTGCATCTCTTTGTGCTTCTATGTTTCTACTGTGCCTATGCGGTGAATTATTTATTCTTCATCTGTGCATTAAACTCATCTGATTTTCCTTTGGCAATGGACAATGTTTTCCACTGCTCAGCTTTGATCATTCGGCCAACATAAACGATCTGTCCCACATGATAGGGATAATGGGCCAACTGCCTGTTGAGTGCATCTGCAACCGTTAACTCTTCGCTGCGGATGCTGATTGTTTTTTGCAGATCCTCTTCACTTAAATTTTTTATTGCCTTTAAAAAGCAATCCCATCCATCATTCCACTTTTGAATAAGTTGATCTTTTGACAATTGCTGTTCTTCAAATTCTGCATCCCGGTTGCGCCAATCTTTTTCTCCGTCTTCCGTTAAAAAATTGGTGAAGCGGCTGAGCATATTACCTGCAAGATGTTGAATGATGATGGCAATACTGTTGCTTTCTGCATTGGGTTGATAATGAAAGTCAGCATCGGTTAACTGCTCAAATGTTTTATCGCCCAGCTCTTTGTAATAGCTGCTGCGTTTGATATACGAATCAAGAAATGTTTTTGCTAAAGACATAAATTTAAGTTGGAAGTTAAAAATTGAAAATGGAAGGATCATTCGTGTTAAGTATTTTATTTTCCATTTTTTATTTTCCACTTTCCATTTATTAATATCCTTCTGCATGATCATCGCCTCGCTTATCACCCACAGCTTCTATCCGGGGCAAAGTTGAAGTACCGTAAACAATTTTAATGGCTTCAAACCGTCCGATGTTGCCACGTTCAACAACTTCATACCCCATTTCTTTTAACTTATTTCTTACATCCATTGGAAAATCTTTTTCTACATAAACAACATCGGGCAACCACTGATGATGAAACCTTGGTTTCCACACCGCATCTTCTGTACTCATGTTAAACTCCAGAATATTTAAAAGCACCTGATATACCTGTGTTGGAATGGTAGTTCCGCCGGGGGTGCCAATCACCAGGTAAGGTTTACCATCTTTCAACACAATGGTTGGCGTCATGGAACTGAGCATGCGTTTGTTGGGTGCAATGGCATTGGCCTCTGTGCCTACTGCACCATACATGTTTGGCACACCCGGCTTAATACTGAAATCATCCATTTCATTATTTAATAAAAAACCGGCGCCTCCAACAACCGTTCTGCTTCCATAACTTCCGTTGAGGGTTGTTGTAACAGCAACTGCATTTCCCCATTTATCATACACACTTAAATGGGTGGTTTCTTCACTTTCAGGATTGATGTTTCCATGAGTGGTTATTTTACTGCTGCCTGCTTTATTCATATCATAATCGGCCATGCGTTGCTGTAAGTATTCAGGCGAAGTGAGTTTTTTCACCGGCACTTTTACAAAATCCCTGTCGCCCATAAATTCAGCACGGTCGGCAAATGCCCGTCGTTCAATTTCAACCATCAGTTGTACAGTCTGCCATGAATGAAAACCATACTGTGCCACATTTCTTGTTTCAACCATTCCCATCATTTGCTCAATTAATATTCCACCACTGCTTTCCAATGGCATTCCAATAATGGTATAGCCTTTGTGGTTTGACGTCATGGCTTCACGTACAGCCGGTTGGTAATTTTTTAAATCTGCCAATGTTATTAAACCGCCTGCCCGTTTCATTTCATCAACCAGCAGCCTCGCTGTTTCACCCTGGTAAAATCCTTTTTGTCCAAAATCACGAATACGTTTGAGTGTATGGGCAAGCTCTTTTTGAATCAAAGTATCACCTGTTTTCCATCCGCCATATTTTACAAAAGCATTGGGCCTTGTACTGTACTGTACAAAAGTTCCTGTGGCTGCGTTTAAATTTTTTGCTTCGGCTTCAGTAAGCACAAATCCTTTGTCTGCAAGATCAATTGCAGGTTGAATTAAAACTTTAAAAGGCAGTTTGGCAAATTTGTGGGTTGAAAATAAACCGGCAACCGTTCCGGGTACACCCGATGCCAGGTGTCCGTATTGACTGAGGTTTGTTTGAGCATTTCCGTTTTCGTCGAGGTACATATCCCTGCTGGCAGCGGCAGGTGCTTTTTCCCTGTAATCAAGAGCAATGCTTTTTCCTTTTTCGGTATATGCCAGTAAAAAACCTCCGCCACCTAAATTGCCTGCTGCAGGATAAACAACAGCAAGGGTAAGTTGTGTTGCAATGGCTGCATCAAAAGCATTCCCTCCTTTTTTCATGATTTCAACACCCACTTTACTGGCAAGCGGATGGGCACTTACTACTGCACCATTTGTGCATTCAATCTTTTTTTGAACCGTGTATTTGTAGGGATTGATCTGTGCTGAAAGCTGAACAGAAAGAACGAGCAAAATTGAAAGTGACCGGTATCTCATGAAAAATATTTTTCCGAAATTAATTTTTAATATTGAAACTCCGCTTATCTTAGAAGTGGATTTAAACCAACTGTATGATAAGCGGCTGACATTATGTTGGTCGCTTTTTCTATTTTCGGCAATTCAAATGAAACTATGAACAAGATTTTTTCCTTTTCAGCTGCACTTTTACTGTCACTCTGTTCGTTTGCACAACTGCAAAGCCCCGAACAGTTTCTTGGTTACAAAGTAGGCTCCCGCTTTACACCCCACTGGAAAGTGGTAAGCTATTTTCAGCATGTGGCTGCCAACTCTGCAAAAAATGTAAAACTGCAACCGTACGGGCTAACCAATGAAGGCAGGCCACTGATGGTTGCTTTTGTTTCCACAGAAGAAAATATGAACAACCTGGAGAACATTCGCCTCAATAATCTTCGTTTGGCCAATCTTGCAAAAGATAAAATGGCACCAACTGAAAATACAGCTGCTATTGTGTGGTTGAGTTATAATGTTCATGGTAACGAAACTTCATCAAGCGAAGCAGCCATGCTCACTGTTTATGCTTTGCTTGATCCATCCAATGCAAAAACAAAAGAGTGGCTGAAGAATACCGTTGTGGTAATTGATCCATGTATCAATCCGGATGGCCGTGACCGTTATGTGAACTGGTACAATTCCATTGTTGGTAAAACTGCCAACCCAAGAATGGATACAAGAGAACACCGTGAACCCTGGCCCGGCGGAAGAACCAATCATTACAACTTTGATTTGAACCGTGACTGGGCCTGGCAAACACAGGTTGAAAGCCAGCAACGGATTAAATTATACAATCAATGGATGCCGCAGATACATGTGGATTATCATGAACAGGGCATTAATGAGCCTTATTATTTTGCACCGGCGGCAGAACCGTATCATGAAGTAATTACACAATGGCAAAGGGGTTTTCAAACAACCATTGGAAAAAATCATGCAAAATATTTTGATGCCAATGGATGGTTGTTCTTCACCAAAGTTCGTTTTGATCTTTTCTATCCTTCTTACGGCGATACCTATCCAACCTATAACGGCGCTATTGGTATGACGTATGAACAGGCAGGCCACTCAACTGGCGGCACAGCTGCTTTAACCGAAGAAGGTGATACATTGACTTTGTACGACAGGGCTATCCATCATTACACTACTGGCATCAGTACCATTGAAATTTCATCAATCAATTCAAATAAACTCATCAGTGAATTCAGGAAGTTTTTTAATAAAGGTGTAACGGGTGGTTTTGGTGAATACAAAACATATCTCATCAAAAACAATCCGAAAGATGCAGAGCGCATCAGTGCATTTGTTCAGTTGCTTGATAAAAACGGCATTGAATACGGAACAGGAACAGGCGCAGGAAAAGGTTATAATTATATGACCGGTAAAGAGGAAGCATTCAGTATTGCTGATGGAGATATTATAGTAAGTGCATTTCAACCACGCTCTGCAATGGTACAGGTATTGTTAGAACCCCGTTCCAAACTCAGCGATTCCGCAACCTACGATATCACCGCCTGGAGTTTACCGTATGCATATAACTTAACGGCTTATGCTGCAAAAGAACGCATCAATGCAAGCGGCGCTTATCAAAAACCGGTGGTCTTCAATAACGTTGCTGCCGATGCGTATGCTTATGTAATTAAATGGGAAGGCGTACAAAGTGCAAAAGCTGTAGGGCATCTCCTGCAAAAAGAATTGACTTTACGTTACAGTGAAATTCCGTTTGAAGTAAACGGACAAAAGTTCGACAGAGGCTCCATCATTGTTATGAAAACAAGTAATAAGGCAGCAGGAAATAATTTGTGGAAGATGGTTACTGATGTTTGCAATGCAAATAATATTAAAGCTTATCCTGTAACAACAGGTTTTGTAGATGAAGGCGGCGATTTTGGAAGTGATGTTGTTCGTCCGTTCAAATTTAAAAAAGTAGTGCTGCTTACCGGCGAAGGTGTTAATGGAAATGCAGCGGGAGAAATATGGCATTTCTTCGATAAACAGTTGGATTATCCTCTTTCGCTTGTGTATGCAAATGATATCAGCCGCATCAACTTTCAGGAAACTGATGTGATTATAATGCCCGATGGTAATTACAAATTTTTAAGTGAGAAAGCAATTGCCGATCAGTTGAAAGACTGGATCAGCAAAGGTGGCAAGCTGATTGCTTTGGAGGCTGCTGTTTCATCAATTGCCAAATTGGATTGGGGGTTGAAATCAAAAAAAGTGGATGAAGGAACAAGCAAAGATCCTTATGATCCTTTAAAGTCTTATGAAAACCGTGAAAGGGATTTTGTAAAAAATATTACACCCGGATCGGTATATAAAGTGGAACTGGATAACAGTCATCCGCTGGCATTTGGTTATCCCAATTATTATTACACACTGAAGCAGGATGATAATATTTATGATTTCTTTACTACCAATGGCTGGAATGTGGGTGTTATTAAAAAAGAGGCACAACTGGCCGGCTTTGTTGGTTCTAAATTAAAAGAACGGTTGAAGGATGGTTTGTTGTTTGGAGTACAACCAATAGGCCGTGGTTCAGTTGTATATTTTACAGATAACATTTTGTTCCGCAGTTTCTGGGAAAATGGAAAGCTGATGATGTGTAATGCTGTTTTCTTTTAATGCCAGAGAAGCATAAAAAGAAGCTGGCAAAAAATGTTTTTCAGTGTTGCAATTTCAATAACCCCAACTTTCAAGTCGGGGAGGCTGAAAAGAAAAAGGAACGGCTTTAGCCTTGAAATATAATCATGGCTAAAGCCGCTTATGTATTTGAGTGAAACCCCAACTTGAAA
>CAMTVU010000079.1:0-42355 GCA_947085245.1 uncultured Chitinophagaceae bacterium
CACCGCTCATGATATCATCCTGGTGTTTCTGAAACAACGGACGTAAAATATTTTTCAGTTCAGTTGATAATTCATAAGCTTTCAGTTTTGCAGGATTCGATAAACGATCCAGCATGGCAGTAACACCACCGTGTTTCAATGCTTCAGTAATTACTTCCCAACCGTATTGAATGAGTTTTGCAGCATAACCGGGTTCAATTCCTTTTTCAATCATTTTATTAAAACATAAAATAGAACCCGTTTGCAACACACCACACAAAATGGTTTGCTCACCCATCAGATCACTTTTTACTTCCGCCACAAAAGAGGAACGCAACACACCTGCACGATGCCCACCTGTAGCAACCGCATACGCTTTTGCCTGGAGCAACCCTTTTCCTTCAGGATCATTTTCGGGATGCACAGCAATCAACGTAGGCACACCAAAACCTCTTTTATATTCTTCACGTACTTCAGTACCGGGGCATTTGGGCGCCACCATGATCACCGTAATATCTTTACGTATCTGCATCCCTTCTTCCACAATATTAAAACCATGCGAATAAGAAAGTGTTGATCCTTTCTTCATCAATGGCATAATTGCATTTACCACCGAAGTATGCTGCTTATCAGGAGTTAAGTTCAATACTAAATCTGCAGTTGGAATCAACTCTTCATACGTACCCACTGTAAACCCGTTGTCAGTTGCATTTTTCCATGATGCACGCTTGTCTTCAATGGCTTCTTTGCGTAATGTATAAGAAATATCCAAACCGGAATCCCTCATGTTCAACCCCTGGTTCAATCCCTGGGCACCACACCCAACAATTACGATTTTCTTTCCCAATAATACATTTACACCATCTGCAAACTCGCTGCTGTTCATAAATTCACAAACGCCCAACTGGTTTAATTTTTCCCTGAGCGGCAGTGTATTAAAATAATTTGCCATTTTCGTTTCTCTTTTTTGTTTTTATTGTTATCAACTTTTTTAATTCTACCGGGCTTTCGTTGTGTCACTCACTTATACGTTCTGTAATTCTATTCGGCCTCACCCTCCTTCTCCCTCTCTCCCGAAATAATCGGGACAGGCAACGAGAGGGAGCGGTGCTTCATCTCTTTATTTTACTTTTTGTACTTCCATATCATCTTTTACTCTTTACTTAACACATATCAACCACTTGGCTTTTAATTATACATTTAAATAAGCTGGCCTTGTGCCGTGCTAAGCCCCTCCTTTGGAGGGGTTTGGGGAGGCCGGCTTTTACATACTGAACACCTCTTCATTCTTATCTAAAAATTCATTCTCAATCACTTCTTCACTCGGTTCCCTGTTTTCAAATTCCTTTAGTTTTTTATGAAAGCCGTCACTGCTTTTAATGATGGCTATTCTTGCACTGCGAACAAATTCTATCAAACCAAAAGGTTCCAGTACTTTGATGAAATTATCTGTCTCTTCACGATGACCCGCCACTTCAAATACTGTATAATCTTTTCGGATCACAACTGCTTTTGCTCCATACTGGCTTAACAACCGTTCCACTTTCACCTGCTCAGCTATTACATCTGTTGGCACTTTGTACATGGCCAGTTCCTGCCATACAATCTCATCATTGTTGTTGTAATATGCTTTCAGCACTTCCACTTGTTTTTCAATCTGGCGGCAAAGTTTACGCACCACATCTTCTGTTTCATTAATTACAATTGTAAAGCGATGTACGCTATCCACTTCACTTGGTGAAGTATTCAGGCTTTCAATATTGATCTTTCTTCTTGAGAAAATGATTGCAATGCGATTCAGTAAACCAATCTGGTTTTCTGTGTAAACTGTTATTGTATATTCTTGTTTTACCATAAAAGCAATTTAAAAAATTCGTTTATAATGTTCAACAACCGGTAGAGGGTCGTAAAAATGATGCAATAGTTTTTTCCATTTTATATACCCTTCGCTTTGTATAAATCCTATTGTATGGTCTTCCACTGTTTTCCAGCGAACGACCAGCAAATACTTATCATTTTCTTCCTGGCACTGCTGCAGTTCGTGTTGTATATATCCATTCATTGACTCAATGATTGGTTGTGCCTCAGTAAAAGCGTTTTCAAATTCTGCCGAATGTCCAGGTCTTATTTTTAAAAAAGCTATTTCAGTAATCATGACCGTTCTTATTATCAACCGCTGAGGGTTTTTTAAATTTCTTCTTTACTCAATACAATTTCTGAAACCCCTCTTCCCTGCGGCACCATCGGGAACACGTTGTTCTCTTTTCCTACCATTACTTCTAATAAATAACTGCTATCCGATTCCAGCATATCCTTCAATGCAGTTTTTAATTCAGTACGCATTGAAATGCTTTGTCCGGGAATGCCATAACCCTTTGCCACCTGTACAAAATCGGGGCTTTGTATGTTAACAAACGAATAACGCTTTTCATGAAACAACTGCTGCCATTGACGCACCATTCCCAGAAACTGATTATTGAGAATGATGATTTTTACTTTGGGTTTAAACTGCATGATGGTTCCCAACTCCTGGATGGTCATTTGAAAACCACCATCACCAATCACTGCAACAACAGTACGGTTAGGATCGCCATAAGCTGCACCGATGGATGCCGGCAATGCATAACCCATAGTTCCCAATCCACCGCTGGTGATATTGCTTTTAGTTGAATTGTATTTTGCATAACGGCAGGCTACCATCTGGTGCTGACCAACATCCGTTACAATAATGGCATTACCATTGGTTAATTCATTCAGTGCATTGATTACTTCGCCCATTGTTAACACATCTGTTGCCGGATGCATTTCGGGTTCAATACATTTTACTTTTTCTTTTTCCATGCAATCATGAAACTTTTGCAACCACTGTGTATGCACTTTTGTATCAACCAAAGCAGTGAGCATTGGTAATGTTTCTTTACAATCGCCCCACACAGGAACAGTTGTTTTTACATTCTTATCAATTTCTGAAGGATCAATATCGAGATGAATCACTTTCGCCTGTTTTGCATATTTATCCAACCGGCCGGTTACACGATCATCGAAACGCATACCCACAGCAATCAATACATCACATTCATTGGTTAATAAGTTAGGGCCATAGTTACCATGCATGCCCAGCATACCTACAGCCAATGGATGATCGGTAGGAATTGCACTCATACCCATGATGGTCCATGCAGAAGGGATACCGGCTTTTTCAATAAACTGTTTGAATTCTTTTTCTGCTTTACCAAGTATTACACCCTGCCCAAAAATCACAAAGGGCCTTGCTGCTTCATTAATCAGCTTAGCCGCTTCTTCAATATATTTTTTACGCACAATCGGGTTTGGGCGGTAGCTTCTTATATGCTCACATTTTTTATACCCTTCGTAATCGAATTTCTGCAATTGTGCATTCTTGGTAATATCAATCAACACAGGGCCGGGCCTTCCACTGCCTGCTATATAAAATGCTTTTGCCAATACAGAAGGAATTTCTGTTGCATCCGTTACCTGGTAATTCCATTTGGTTACAGGTGTTGTAATATTAATTACATCTGTTTCCTGAAACGCATCTGTACCAAGCAAATGTGCAAACACCTGCCCGGTGATGCATACAACAGGAGTTGAATCAATCATGGCATCGGCCAAACCTGTTACAAGATTGGTAGCGCCGGGGCCGCTTGTTGCAAACACCACACCTGTTTTACCGCTTGCTCTTGCAAAACCCTGTGCTGCATGTATAGCGCCCTGTTCATGACGAACCAGTATATGTTGCAGGCGATCATTATAATCATACAACGCATCGTAGATCGGCATGATTGCACCGCCGGGATAACCAAAGATGGTGTAAACGCCTTCGTTGATCATTGCATCCATTACTGCTTCAGAACCCGAAATAGAAGTGAGTTGCTTTGCTTCAACTTTTTCTTTTTTTAATTCAAGTGTATCCATTTTAATTTTTTTAATGTTCTATTTTACTTCTCAGGCTTCACCTCCCTTCCTCCTCTCACCTCATCCGCCTTCGGCACCTTCTCCAAAAGGAGAAGGAAAATAGAAATAGGATTTTATTTGAGGCGGCGGTTCTATTTTCCTTTATTGAATTTATTATTATGCTACATCAACTTTAGTTCTTTACTCATCACACATCAACTTCTCCAATTTTATTCAATCACTCACATAGGCTGGCCTTGTGCCGTGTTAAGCCCCTCCTTTGGAGGGGTTTGGGGAGGCTGGGGCTTCATCTGTTACACAACCTTCACTTGCATCTTTTACCACCTGTGCATATTTAAACAATACGCCTTTAGTGGCTTTTAATGCAGGTTGTTTCCAACTCTTTCTTCTTTCTGCTATCACTTCTTCTGCAACTTTCAAAGTAATTGTATTGTTTACTGAATCAATTTCAATGATGTCATTATCTTCCACCAATGCAATCAAACCACCCAGGTATGCTTCAGGAGTTATGTGACCGACGACAAACCCATGTGTACCGCCACTGAATCTTCCATCGGTAATCAATGCAACACTTTTACCCAAGCCTGCACCAATGATGGCACCTGTTGGTTTCAGCATTTCAGGCATGCCGGGTGCACCTTTTGGTCCGATGTATCTGATAACAACAACATCACCTGCATGTACCTTACCTGATTGAATACCTGCGATCAAATCTTTTTCACCATCAAATACTCTTGCTGTTCCTTTAAAACGTTCACCTTCTTTGCCACTTATTTTTGCAACACTTCCTTTTACTGCAAGGTTGCCATATAATATTTGTAAATGACCTGTTGCCTTCAAAGGTGTTTCAAGCGGCATGATGATTTTCTGTTTTTCAAAATCAAGATCAGGTGCTGCTGCTAAATTTTCTGCAACAGTTTTTCCTGTTACTGTTATACAATCGCCATGCAATAAACCTTTGCTCCATAAATATTTCATTACAGCAGGTACTCCACCATACTGATGCAGATCTTCCATCAGGTACTTTCCTGATGGTTTGAAATCAGCAAGTACAGGTATCTTGTCACTGATGGTCTGAAAATCATCCTGCGTTAGAGGCACATCCACACTTTTTGCCATTGCAATTAAATGCAGTACGGCATTGGTGCTTCCGCCAAGAACCATTACAACAGTAATTGCATTTTCAAATGCTTTACGTGTCATGATGTCTTTTGGTTTGATGTCTTTTTCCAGTAATACTTTCATTGCTTCTCCAACCGCCGCACATTCTTTTTGTTTGTCTTCACTCAAAGCAGGATTGCTGGATGAGTTGGGCAAACTCAATCCTAATGCTTCAATTGCACTGGCCATGGTATTTGCTGTGTACATACCACCGCATGCTCCTGCACCCGGGCATGCATGCTTCACAATACCTTTGAAATCTGCTTCACTTAAATTACCTGCTATCTTTTGACCGAGCGCTTCAAATGCACTTACTATATTTAACTCTTCACCTTTGTAATGACCCGGTGCAATTGTACCACCATACAACATAATTGAAGGACGATTCAATCGGCCCATTGCCATTACAGAACCCGGCATATTTTTATCACAACCGGGGATTGTAATCAATCCATCATAATATTGAGCGCCTGCATTGGTTTCAATACTATCGGCAATTACATCACGGCTCACAAGGCTGTAACGCATACCATCAGTACCCATGCTGATACCATCACTCACTCCTATGGTATAAAAACGAAGGCCCAGCAAACCTTCCGTACTATCAACACTTTTCTTTACAGTTGTTGCCAAATCATTGAGGTGCATGTTACAAGGGTTACCATCCCAACCCATACTTACAATACCAACCTGCGCTTTCTTAAAATCTTCTTCCTTAAAACCGATGGCATAGTACATTGCCTGTGCAGCCGGTTGTGTTTCATCCTGCGTTAATGTCTTTGAATATTTGTTCAAAGCCCCCCTGCCCCCCAATGGGGGGTTCTGTGAAGCATCTTTATAATTTTTATTATCGTTCATTCTTCAATTTCCTTTTTTTATTTACTTAGCATTTGTACTTCTATTAAACTTCTGTTGTGCCTGCCACGCAACGAAGTGGCTGCGTGGTCACTCACTTTTACTGTAACAATTCTATTCATCAGTCCTCACCCTCCTCCTTCCTATCCAACCCTTCGGCTTCGCTCAGGAGAGGGAGCGGTGCTTTATACCTATACGAAACTCTTTGTCCTTCCACTTCTTCTTTATTTCTTTAATCAACACCTATCAACCACTTCAGGTAAGTTAGCCTTGTGTGTTGGCAAAGCCCCTCCTTTGGAGGGGTTGGGGGAGGTCACCAATTCTTTATATGCCAATTGAATTTTTCTTGAATTTGTTTCATTCCACACTTTGGGAAACATTACATCATCCAGGCTTTCAAAACCAATAACTTCAGCCGCTGTACCGCAATAAAAAACTGCATCGGCCTGTTTCAATTCATCAATTGTAAAGAACTTTTCTTCCACTTCAATATTCAGTTCAGCACAGATTTCAAAAACGGTAGCTCTTGTAATACCGGGCAAAATGTTTCCCAATGCCGGTGTAACTAACTTTCCATCTTTCTCATAAAACAAATTGGCACCGGGAGCTTCTGCTACATTGTTATTCATATCAAGCAACAGGGCTTCATCAAATCCTTTTGCTTTTGCTTCATGGCTTGCCAGCAAAGAGTTTACGTAATGTCCCGCTGCTTTTGCTGTTATTTTGAATGCTTTTGGATTTGGACGCTGAAATGAACTTGTCATCACCCTTATTAATTGATTGCCCAGGAAAGGTTGCATTTCCCATACTTCTATCACAATAAAAGATTGTTCATTCTTTACAAAACTCATATTGGCCGGTGCATACACAACCGGACGTATATAAGCATCCTGCAAATTATTCCGCTTCAACAATTCGTAAGTAGCTTCAATCAGCTCCTCCGCTGTCCAGTGATAAGGCATGTTCAACGCTTCAGCAGAATTTTTCAAGCGCACAAAATGCGCAACCTCTTTGAAAATTTTTGTTTCACCATTCACTGTTTTGTATGAACGGATACCTTCAAACACACTATAGCCATAGTGTAAACTCTGACTATAGAAATCCATCTTCGCTTCGGAAGCTTTTACAAACTCTCCGTTGAGATATAAAATTGTTTCGTTGTTATAATAAGATGCCATTGTTTAAATCTTTATTTTTAAGATTATTCATATGTACCTGCAAATCATCTTTCATTTTTTTTCACATCAATTTTAATTCTTTACTCATCATTTATATAATCAATCTAAATATTCATCATACACTTTAACTAAGCTGGCCTTGTGCGGCCTCACCCTCCCGAACTTCGTTCCTAACTTTCGCTTTGCTCAGTTACCTCTCCGAAAGAGAGGGAGCGGTGCTGCATATCTTTAACAGGCTTTTACTTTTTCCATTTCTACATTATTTCTTTACTCTGCACATTACAATCTCTCAAACTATTATCAAACACTCCAATAAGCTGGCCTGTGCCTTGCTAATCCCCTCCTTTGGAGGGGTTTGGGGAGGCCGCTTTATATAATGGTTGACTTTCTTAATTCAATATTCCCCTTGTGAACAGAGCCGGGAATTTTTCCGCTTACATAATCACTTATCAGATCACCAACGGTACTGGTGAAATAAAAATTAACCGGGTCAATATCTTTTGTAACAAAATTGTTTTGCAGCGCCCAGTCAACAGCTTCATAAATAACCTGTGCTTCTTTTCTCAATCCAAAATACTCCATCATCAGCGCTACCGACAAAACAGAGCCGATGGGGTTGGCAATATCTTTTCCTGCTGCCTGCGGGTATGATCCGTGAATGGGTTCAAACAATGCAGTGCCATTGCCCAAAGAAGCAGAAGGCAGCATTCCCAATGAACCGCAGAGTACACTTGCCTCATCGCTGAGAATATCGCCAAACATATTTTCGGTTAAAATAATATCAAAGTGTTTCGGATAAATAAGAATCTGCATTACAGCTTTGTTCACCAGCATGCATTCAAGTGTAACATCAGGATATTGCATTGCAACTTCCTGTACAACATTTCTCCACAGCCTGGAAGTGTCGAGTACATTGGCCATATCAACCAATGTTATTTTTTTCTTTCGCCTCTTGGCGTATTTAAAAGCAAGATGGGCAATACGTTCAATCTCTTCACGGCTGTATGTGTATTCATCACTTGCAGAACTGAAATCTTCTGAAGTTTGTTTAAGCCCGAAATAGTTGCCGCCGGTGAGTTCTCTGAAAATAATAAAATCAACTCCTTCGAGCTGCTTTGATTTTATGGGCGATAAATGATGTAAAAAAGTATAGGGAATAATAGGACGGATATTGGTATAAAGCTGAAGCGCTTTTCGGAGCCCGAGAAGTCCCTGCTCAGGACGAACTTTCGTTGCATGTTCAGATCCATACCGTGGATCGCCAACAGCACCAAACAAAACGGCATCACTGTTCAAACAAATATCAACTGTTTCGGATGGCAATGCAGTTCCTGTTTTATCAATTGCTGCAGCGCCAATCAATGCTTCTTTGTATTCGAACCGGTGACCGAACTTATCAGCAATTGCATTCAACACTTTTACAGCCTGTGCCGTTACCTCAGGGCCAATTCCATCACCATTTAATACTGCAATTTTTTTATGCATAGGATTCAGGTTTTTGTTTTTCAGGCAATTGTTGCTGATTGATATTCTTTTGCCATAGCATTCAAATCATCATTGTTTACTTCTTTCTTTGTATCGGCCACTCTTAAAAATGTTTCATATAAAGCATCCACATCATCACGTATAAATTCATAACCCAATTTCTGAAAACGGTAAGCTAATGCACTACGGCCACTGCGTGCCGTTAGTACAATCTTACTTGCATCAGCGCCTACTTCTTCCGGATTGATGATTTCATAATTCTGTGCATTCTTTAAAAATCCATCCTGGTGAATACCACTGCTGTGTGCAAATGCATTACTGCCAACAATGGCTTTGTTTGGTTGCACCGGCATACGCATTGTATCGCTTACCAGGCGACTCATAGGATTAAGTTGCTTTGTTTTGATATTTGTATAAAAACCAAGGTCGCTGTGCTGTTTCATCACCATCACTACTTCTTCTAAAGAAGTATTACCTGCTCTTTCACCCAATCCATTAATGGTACATTCTATTTGTCTTGCACCGGCAATTACACCGGCTATTGAATTGGCAGTAGCCAATCCCAGATCATTATGGCAATGGCAACTGATAACGGCCTTATCTATATTTGAAACATTGTTCACAAGGTAAGCGATCTTTTCGCCATATTGGTGTGGCAGGCAATAACCGGTTGTATCAGGAATATTTACTACGGTTGCACCGGCTGCAATAACCCCTTCAATTACACAGGCCAAATATTCGTTCTCTGTTCGGCCTGCATCTTCAGCATAAAACTCAACATCATCTACAAAATTCTTTGCCCACTTTACACATTGAATGGCTCTTTGTAAAATTTCTTCCCGGTTAGAGTTGAATTTTGTTTTGATATGAAAATCGCTTGTGCCAATACCTGTGTGAATACGTGGACGTCTTGCATACTTTAAAGCGGCTGCGGCTGTTTCAATATCCTTCAGCACCGCACGGCTTAAACCGCAAACCGATGCCTCTTTAATTACTTTTGCTATCTGTGTTACGCTTTCAAAATCGCCGGGGCTTGAAATAGGAAAACCGGCTTCAATAATATCAACGCCTAAATCTTCCAGTCGCAGAGCCAGTTCAACTTTCTCAACCGTATTTAATTTGCAGCCCGGTACCTGCTCCCCGTCTCTGAGAGTGGTATCAAAAATGAACACTTGTTTGTCGGCCATAGTTATCTTTAATGGTTGTAAAAAAACAGGCTGTATTACTTCAATTGTTTGCGTAAGGGTTGAAGTAACCAACCTGATGGCTAAAATTATTTTATTTTGAGAAGGGGTACAAACTATTATTTCATGTATTTTACGGCATATAACAGGTACCCAATTGAAACAAACCCTTGCCCGTTAAGGATTTAAACAAGAATGAATTACGATGCCCAACCGCTCAACCGATACGGTCTTTCATCTGGTAAAATCGCTTGAAAAGAGTGAAAAGCGCAATTTCAAGCTTTATGTGAAGCGAAACTCAGCCGATGCCAACCTGAAGGTGATTCAGTTGTTTGATGCTATGGACAGGATGGAAGATTATGACGAAGCCGTTTTATTGAAGAAAAACAAGAGCATTGCCAAACAGCAACTCTCCAATTTAAAAGCTCATTTATACAAATCCATCCTTTCCAGCTTACGCTTAATCAAGCAGGAAGATAATATCACCATTCAACTGCATGAACAGATGGATTTTGCCCGAATTTTATATAACAAAGGGCTATACCTGCAAACGCTGAAGGTATTAGACAAGATGAAAGAGCAGGCACGCCAGTTTGAACAGATCACTTACCTGCAGCAGATCCTTTTTTTTGAAAAGAAGATTGAAGCGCTGTACATCACACGAAGCATGCAGGACAGGGCCGAACAACTGACTGCAGAATCAAATACAGTTGATGAAAAGCTGTCCATCATTTCGCAACTATCCAATTTGTCATTGCAGTTATACAGCTGGTACATTAAACATGGTGTGGCCCGCAATGAAAAAGAAGCCAATGAAGTAAAAAAATATTTTGAAACCCATTTGCCAAAACATGCCGATACGCTGAAGGGGTTTTATGAACAGTTGTATTTATATCAATCACATTGCTGGGTTGCTTTTATACGGCAGGATTATTTACTTTATTACCGTTACACCCAAAAATGGGTTGACCTGTTTGAAAAATACCCGGCTATGATTGAAGCAGAAACAGCACACTTTATCAAGGGCCTGCATAATTTAATGGGCGCACACTTTGATTTGCAGAATGAAAAAAAACTGAATGAAACCATTGAACTGTTCGAAAAATTTACACAGCGGAAAGTGGTGCAGCAAAACGACAACTACCGCATTCTTTGTTTTGTATATCTCTATATTGCCAAGATCAACAAACATTTTATTGAAGGCACTTTTACAGAAGGATTAAGATTGGTTCCGCATATTGAAGAAAAGCTGGATGAATATGAATTGTATCTCGACCGGCACCGTGTACTCACCTTCTATTATAAAATTGCCTGTTTGTATTTTGGCAGCGGCAATAATGAAAAAGCCATTGAATACCTGAACAAGATCATTAACTGGAGAGTTGACCTGCGAACTGACCTGCAATGCTATGCACGCCTGCTGCACCTCATTGCACATTATGAGCTGGGTAATTTTGATTTGCTGGAATACCTTATAAAATCCGTTTACCGTTTCATGGGTAAAATGGAAAACCTGAGCGCTGTGGAAGAAGAGATGTTCCGTTTCTTACGGCAGTCGTTTAAATTATCGCCCGATAAATTTAAACCTGCTTTTGAAAAATTGTTGCAACGTATCCGCAAATATGAAGGCAACCGTTTTGAAACAAGGGCTTTTGTTTACTTAGATATCATCAGCTGGTTAGAAAGCAAGATTGAAAATATACCTGTGCAGAAGATCATCCATGAAAAATACAAACGAAAAAAATAAACATCCTAATTTATAAACTCAGCTGTTTTTGCCCTTGTTGGTATGTTGTTCTGCTGTTCATAAGATTGTACCACAACCGCCGTTGCTGTGTTTTCACCAGCAACAACATGCACAATTGCCGACAATTTAATTTAAATCCGAATTCACGCTTATTTATGCGGTTGGTGATAACACACAACCTCGGCGTGCTTTTTTCATTAGCATACCAACAACGGCAAAAAAATCCAAAGCGAAGGGAATACGACATTATTTACACAGGAATAATGTTACTCAATCAAAATCAATGTCCAAAAGATCTTTCGGATGCACTTCAAGACCTTTAGCTAATTCAAGTAAGGTGGTAAGGGTAAGATTGGCTTTATTATTCTCAAGCTTACTGATTTTGCCATAATCTACATTACAGCGGGAAGATAATTCCCGCATACTCAGACCTTTTTTCTTTCTCAGTTTCGTTAACTGAGCGGCAAATTTCTTGAGTCTTTTTTTATCTCTATCCTTCATTGGTGCAGTCTCGCACCACAATGTCAGGGAAACATTAAAAAAAATGTTGGCATTTCTACCAACATAGCTTATTTTAGATAGTACAGAAACGTTTTAATGTCTTTTGAACTGGCATCTTTCAATGCATTTTTAAACTAAACATAACACTTTATGAAAAAGCTTTTAATTGCCTTAAGGGTGAGCGTTATCTTCATCCTTATAGTTTCTTTTGGATCTTGCGATCCAAGAAGTGGTGGAGTTGGCGGCGGTGGAACTATTCCTCCTCCTGTTGCGGCTAAAATCAACAATGTTACCACATCTCCGTCTTCAGCATTTACGCTGACAGGAATGCCGGTTAATACTGCTGTTACATTTGTAGTGGATGTGGTTGGTAATCCGACACCAACCTTGACCGTAAACAACGTTTCATTTTCTGGAACGGTTTACAATGCACCTGCCAGCTACAACACAAGTTCGTATAACTTTGTTGCATCAAATTCCGCTGGTTCAGGTACATGGAAGTCAGATATTGTCATTACGGTTCACCCAACTTTTGCTCAAATTGTTGGCGCTGATAGTGTTTCCTGGCTTTTGACATCTATTACAGGTAGACCTGTTGGTAGCAACGACCCGCCCTTTGAGTATATTACTCCATGCCAAAAAACATGGGTGTATACTTTCCGCAAAGACCTTGCTTGTAGAGATGATCATGGAGCATGTGGCGGCGGGGTTTCCCGCTACACAACATTTAAGTTTGACATATCTTCACCAACACCGAAGATTTTGGACAACTTGTCATCATCCTTTACTTGGCAAGACGTCACTTTTGCCACCGGCAAAATGATGTTCACATCTATTAAAGACGGTATGATAACCGTCAGGACTTATAATCGGCTCTGATCTTTCTTTAAGCCATTTCTCAATTTTTTGAGAAATGGCTTTTTCTTTTGGAGATAATATGCTGGTACCCTTGCAAGCTCAAAAATGCTATAATTGGCATATATAATAATAATTTATACATATGAATTTACCCAAAATATTTTCACGATTCACATTTCTTTTCCTTACTTTTTTCTTACTTTCCGCGCCGGTCTTTGCTGTAGAGGTGGCACCCAATGGTGGCACCCTTGTTGCAACTGTAAACTTCCAAGATGCCAAGATTACCTCTCAACAAGGCAACACTTTCAATATTGCCTTTTCGCTTACAAACCGTGAAGGTGTGCAAAAGGATGTTCAGTATGGCATTCAGCTGATTTCAGAAACAGCAAAAGGCAAATTTGTCGTAGATGAGAAAGTTTTTGGCGAAAAGCTAACCTTAGCAGAAAATAGTTCTGTTAGAAAAGGTATATCCTATACCGCTCCAGCAATGCTTGGGGGGACATATCAACTACTACTGACAAGCAAAAATGCTGCTGGTTTTCCTTTTGCCTTCTATCCTCTTGGTAAGGTAACAATTACTCAAACTGTTAAAGGGGTACAAATATCTCCAGATACCTGTCAGATTAAAACTGACAAAAATGCTGTAGCCACATCTATTAGCAGTATGGCCATATTAGCAAGCGGTGCCCAGACACTTGAACTTAATTGTCTTGTTACCAATACGGCGAATGCTGTAGTTTCAGCAACTCCGATACTTCAAACAAACCTCAATGGTTCTTATGGAGAGACAGTAGAAACAACAAAGATGGATATGACACATATTTCCCATTGCAACAATGGCAAAAATAATCTTGACAGAGATAGGAAATCACTCTTCGAAGTTTCTATCCTTATATTCACCAGCTATAAAATAAATACTCATGTTTGATATACCAATTTTTTGCTTTATACTTTTCAAATTTTTGAACACTATCCATTCCATAATAATTTTGAGACTGGTCAATTATTATTGTATCAATTGTGGGGGCTAATTTTATGCCTTTCCAAATAATAGTATCATCCCAATAGCTAATTATCCTTTTGTGCATTTTTGAAGGATCCCCGACTTTTCGTAAATCCACTTTGAAAGTGTACTCATTTATTTCATTAGTTATTTCAAAACCAACTTTTTTTTGACAACTGGTACAAAATAAAAATATCGTAATGATTTCTATAACTTTCATTTTATTGATTTGTAGGTACAATATTTGTAATTCCAGGTATGATTCCATGTGTTTCAACCTGTCCATTAGGACCACCCCAGAAAAATGGATCAGAACTATCTATAGGCTTTAAATACCTCAGTTCCCCGTTTTGCAAAGCTTGAAAAATATGATATGAAAATAAACTATTTTGAGTATTTGCAATAGCAAAACCAACTTCATTATTAAAAAAATCCATTGTCGTTTCCAACTGTAGTTGAGCTGGAGTTCCTGATTCATGGGCAGCAGCAAATAATCTTGCCTTATCCTCACCAACACTGAATGAATTCATAGCACACCAGAAAGCATGCAGGAAAGCATTAGATTTATCATTTGGAGGCATAGGATCGCTTTGGGGAATGTTAAACATTTGACGTGTTTCAGTCTTAGCCACTCCTGCATTAAGCCATATTGAAAAAGCCGAAATAGGATATGTTTTAATAAAATCTCTTTCTGCTTGAGTTAAGTTACACCAACCTAAGGGGCATTTAGATGAAAATGATATATTGTTATCTAACCAAGTATTATTTTCCCACCATAACCATGGAAACCCATTTTGCTTTCCAGGATAGTCTAATGAGGTGATTAAAGTACCTTCTACAAAAGAATACTCCCCTGATTCACACCACCACAAACCGCTTGGACAATTAAACACTACACCCGTACCAGAGCTGCCACCGCTTCCCCCACCCGGACTTCCGTCTGAATACCCACCGCTTATAATGCTAATCCCTAAATCAGACCCATAAACAGACAATGTTTCGCCCCAACAACCTGAAATCTCAGCCATTGCTTTCCCTGAAATTCTCATTTGTGCACCACCAACACAATAAACAACAGTAATACTTGACAATTGCCTACTGCCAATTAAGGCCCCTGTTTTATTTCCACTACTACTATCATTAAAAATAATATCTGCATCAGAAAAGATTTGTTGTACCACACCGCCCACTTGAATGGTATCTTTATTATTAATGGTCCCCTCAAAATATCTGAATATCCCCAGCGCAGCCTTTCTATAGTGATTAACAGAATCAATGGTTATATTCAAATTAGTTAAATAATTTCTTCTGTAAACTTTAAACGAATATTGATTGTTAATTTTTACACAGGAAAGAAATGTATTTATACTGTTATCAGTCATCTTAAATGGTATAAAATAAACTTCAGCAGAGTCTTGGCTTGAAAGCCTTCCTGAAAATCCCTGTACACTTTTACTTTTCTTTTTAGGATTCAGGCCCTCTACATTTGCAACAACTTTATTCCAAACAGGCAAGCCATTTTTTCTCAGAAACTCAGGTAAAAAATGATACTGATTGTTTTGTTTTTGAATATCATTTATCACATCCTGTAATTGTGGGCTGATGTTTTCCGGCACTTTAAAAAACTGCTGCTCCAGTTTATCAGGAACAATGAGCTGTGCAGATTCCTTATCATTGATTTTGCGACAGGAATAAATGAAGAATACAATACTGAATGCAAATGAAGCAATTGCCAATAACCTTGGCCATGTGAATTTTGTTCTCATAACAGATTTTGTTTTTGATGTTTTTATAAATAACCGGCTGCAATATACCCCCCCCCAAAAATAAACAATACTACAAAGCGGGTATTTACAAAAAAATAATACCCCTCCGGAACTGAAAACAAAGATTTATATTGAAACGTTAATTTTGTTGCTGTAGGTGTGGACACAAGCAGCATCAAATAAAAGAAAACAATTAACCTTAACCTGAAATATGAAACGCATTATAACAATTGTAGCCATTCTTCTTTTATTACATTCAGCATTTGCTCAAATTAAAATTGATCCTTCCAAAATTGAAATTGTACGGGATAGTTTTGGCGTGCCGCACATTTTTGCTAAAACAGATGCTGAAGTTGCTTACGGTCTTGCCTGGGCCAATGCAGAAGATGATTTTAAAAGTATCCAGGAAGTAATACTGCCCGCCAAAGGATTAATGGGAAGAGTAACAGGAAAAAAGGGGGCTGCCGGCGACTATGCTTTTGCTTTGTTCCGTTGCAGAGAAATTACAAAGGAGAAATGGAATACACTGACTCCTGCATTTCAGAAATTGATTGATGGTTATGTGCAGGGCATTAACGCTTATGCAAAAGCCCATCCTGCAGAAGTACTTCATAAAAAAATATTCCCAATTACTATGCAGGAATATGTTTCTTCCACTGTTCTTGCACTCACTGTTTTTAACGGAGCAGACAAAGCATTGATGGATATTTTCAACAACAGTGAAGACACCATTCCGGAGTTGAACAAAAAGGGAAGCAATGCCATTGCTGTGCATCCATCCAAAACAACAACAGGTGAAGCTTTTTTATTAGTGAATGCACATCAACCCAATACAGGATCGCAGGCATTTTATGAAGCGCATATCAATAGTGAAGAAGGGTTGAATATTCATGGCGGGTTACTGGCCGGCAGCCCCTGCATTTTACATGGTGTAAATGAAAACCTGGGTTGGGCACACACCGTAAATTATTGCGACCGGTTAGATGTTTTTCAATTGGAAATGAATCCTGCAAACCCAAATCAATACAAATTTGACGGGCAGTGGATTGATCTTGAACTGAAAAAAATAAAACTGCATATCAAAGGAGTGCCGGTAGCTGTTGGCCGCATTGTATATTGGAGCAAGTACGGCGCTACCATGAAAAATAAACAAGGTTTCTTTTCTATTCGTTTGGGCGCCAATATGGACATCAGGGTTTTAGAACAATGGTACGAAATGGATAAAGCAAAAAACTTCACTGAATTTTACAATGCCATTAAAGACGAACGTTTATCCATGTTCAATATTACTTATGCAGATAAATACGACACCATATTTTATGTAAACAATGCATTGATTCCGGTTCGTAACCCATCAACTGCCTACAACTGGAAAAGAACAGTACCGGGCAACACCTCACAAACATTGTGGAAAGAGTTCAGAAAATTCAATGAACTTCCGCAATACATTAATCCAAAAAGCGGGTACCTGTTCAATACCAATCATTCATCTTTTCTTGCAACCGGTAAGAATGACAACCTGAATCCGGATAAATTTCCACCTGTTGATGGATGGGAACTGTATAACAACAACAGAAGTGTACGTATAACAGAACAAATGCCCGAAGCACAATTGGATTACGAAGCGTTTAAAAAAATAAAATTTGATAAACAGTTGCCTGAAAAACTCCGTTATCAATATGCCATTGACAGTATGTTTTTATTAAATGCTGCTGATCATCCGCCCTATGCTTCTCTGATTACTTCATTTAAAACATGGGATAAAAAAGGTGATGCAGAAAGTAAGGGAGCCGCCATTTTTTTATTGACCTATCAGCATCTTACAAAATTATTGGCGGGCCAGGCTCCCCGTAAGATCAACAAAACTGAAGCCATTGAAACGTACAAATATGTATATGATTACATGCTGCTAAATTTTGGAAGAACGGATCTTGCTTTAGGTGATATTCAAAAGCTGGTACGTGGCAATAAAGAATGGCCGCTTTGGGGGTTTCCCGATCTGCTTTCACCTCAATGGACAGGAAAATATAAAGATGGAAAGTTGAAATCAATTGGTGGTGATGGTTTCATTATGTTCATCCGTTTTCAGAAAGATGCGTTGCCCCTTATTGAAACAATCAATATGTACGGTGCTTCTGCAAAGCCAGGCAACAAACATTTTGACGACCAGGTGGAAATGTATTTACAGCAGAAAACAAAACGAATGACGTTGAACAAAGAAGAAGTATATCAACATGCAGAAAGGATTTATCACCCGGTAAAATGATGGTGCCCATAAATTGCACGGATAATCAGGAAGTTCTGTTTGCAGAACTATCTATCCATGTTGCATAAGAGTTCTTGGTTTCATACAACTTCATTTCCGTAAGCTGTATAGTAACAGGAAGCTCTTTCCTGATGAGACGCTGCATATATAAAAGAAGATTTTCAGCAGTTGGTTCTGCCTCCCATATAACCAGGTTCTCCTGTTCTTTTACGTATGGATTTTTAGCAACATACTCCTGCGATAAAACCAATTTGTGATCAAACAATTCAACTACTGCCTGATACACAATTTTCTTTAAATCTTTAAAATCAAGCAGAAATCCGGGGGCAGGAATAAAATCCAGTTCGCCTTCCGACGCACCCACCGTTACATGCAATTCATAAGAATGCCCGTGTATGTTTTTGCAAACACCGTTATAGCCGTTAATGGCATGCGCCATTTCAAAATGAAATATTTTAGTTAATAATAACATTGTTGTTAAGGTTTATAAATAAAGGCAAAATTATCCTTATTCAGGAATATTTCATTCTTGCAACAGAAGATATTGATTAGCTGACCAACTAATTATGGTCAGGCAAAGGAATGACAGGTGATCACCTGCCATTCCTTTTACAAATAAATTTCAGTATCTGTTTACTTCTGCCAATTTACTGTACCGCTTTTTACATCTCTTGAATTGCCGCCAATCATTATTTGAAATTCACCGGGCTCCCAATCATATTTGAGATCATAATTATAAAATTTCAGGTCATTGGGTGTAATACTGAAGCTGACGGTTTTTGTTTCACCTGCTTTCAAATCAATTTTCTGAAATCCTTTCAATTCTTTTACCGGTCTTGTTACAGAACCTACCACGTCACGGATATATAATTGAACCACTTCTTTCCCATCATACTTACCGGTGTTGGTAACAGTAATACTTGCCGTTAATGCTTGATTGCCTTTTAAAGAAGTGCTGCTGAGCTTAATATCACTGTAGCTGAAATTTGTATAACTCAACCCATAACCAAACGGATACAATGGATCATTGCTCACATCTAAATAATTACTGCGGAATTTTTCAAACCACTTTCCATCCGGCAAAGGACGACCGGTATTTTTATAATTATAAAAGATAGGAACCTGCCCAATGTTTTGCGGAAATGTAGTTGATAATTTTCCCGAAGGATTTACATCACCAAACAATACATCTGCAATAGCATATCCTGCTTCACTGCCACCAAACCATACATTTAATATAGCAGGTACATTTTCATTTTCCCATTTCAATGCCAACGGACGACCTGTAAATAATACCAACACAACAGGTTTGCCTGTTTTCAATAATGCCTTCAATAACTCTTTCTGAATTTTTGGAATTTCAATATTCGTTCTGCTGGATGATTCACCGCTCATCTCTGCACTTTCGCCCAGCACAGCAACAATCACATCACTTTGATTGGCGATATCAATTGCTTCTTTTAAAATTACATCAGCCGGGCGACTGTCTCTGCGTAATGATTTTCCAAACATACCTGCTCTTTCTTCAAATACACTATCAGCATCCAGGTTACTACCTCTTGCATGTAAAATTTTTACTTTATCACCCACCACTTCTTTTAAACCTGTTAGTACAGAAGTTGCTTTTGAAAAATCAGCAGCCACACTCCAGGTGCCGGGCATATTTTCTTTGTTATCAGCCAACGGTCCAATTACAGCAATGGTTCCGGTTTTCTTTAAAGGCAACACACCCACCCCAGCCCCTCCCGGGAGGGGATCATTCTTGAGGAGTACAAAACTTTGCGCTGCAGTTTCTCTTGCAACTTTACGGTGAGCAGGAGTAAATATTTCTGTTTTAGTTCTTTCTTCATTGCAATATTTATACGGATCGCTAAACAAACCGAGTTTATATTTTGCTTCCAATATTCTTCTGCAGGCAGCATCAATCATCTGCATGGTAACTTTCCCTTCTTTCAATGATTGTTTTAAAGTGGTTAAAAAACCTTCGCCCACCATATCCATATCAATACCGGCATTCATTGCTCTTGCAGATACCGTTTTTAAATCACCAATGCCATGTGCAACCATTTCATTGATACCGGTATAATCTGTTACAACAAATCCTTTAAAGCCCCATTGCTTACGAAGTACATCAGTCATTAACCACTTGTTGGCAGTTGCAGGAATTCCATCCACATCGTTGAATGATGCCATCACACTTCCTGCGCCTGCATCAACTGCTGCCTGGTAAGGAGGAAAATATTCATTATACATTCTGTAACGGCTCATATCGGTAGTATTATAATCTCTGCCTGCTTCAGCAGCGCCATACAAGGCATAATGTTTTACGCAACTCATAATGGTATTGTTGAGCGAAAGATCTTTTCCCTGGTAGCCCCTCACCATTGCTTTTGCAATTTGTGAACCGAGGTAAGCATCTTCACCGCTACCTTCTGCAATTCTTCCCCAGCGTGGATCACGGGCAATATCAACCATGGGTGAAAACGTCCAGTTAATTCCATCAGCACTTGCTTCCACTGCTGCAATTCTTGCACTGCGTTCAATCATATTCATATCCCAAGTGCAACTTAAACCCAGCGGAATGGGAAACACTGTTTCGTAACCATGAATCACATCCATTCCAAAAATCATGGGAATTTTTAAACGGCTTTGCTCAACAGCTATTTTTTGTACTTCTTTAATTTTGGCAACAGTTTTAATGTTGAACAATCCACCTACTTTTCCTTCCCTGATTTTTTTGGCGATGTCTGTATTGCCTGCCTGCCCGGTAACAATATCGCCAGAGCCGGGCAAATTGAGCTGGCCTATTTTTTCTTCCAATGTCATTTTCTGCATTAATGCATCAATGAACAATTTCATTTTAGCATCCTGGCTGAATGCTGAGAATGAAAAAACGCACAAAGCAAACAAGATTATTTTCTTCTTCATAAAAATTGGTGTTACTTATTTATTATTGAGTTTTTGAATTAATTTTTCAGCAAACAGGTAAGCATCTTTTGGCCATCTTGCTGTTATTAAATTCCCATCTTCACATACATAGGGCGTAAACTGGTTGCCGCCTGTTTTAAACCCTGTTTTATCAACCATACAATCTTTCACTTCATCCTGCACATATTCCGGATAGGTTCTGTAATAAGTTCCCAGTTTCCAAAAAGTAAGATAGTATGCAAGCCGTTCAAGGAATTTGGTTAAGCCGGTAAGTTTTCTATTATACACAACACTCTTTCCGGTTGAGGTATCAATCGTTCTGGCCAAAACAATACTTCCATGACAGATACTCCCTACCAATTTATTCATTTTAAAAAACTGCAGCACCTTTTCCTGCAGCACTTTACTTTCAAGATATTGTTTCATGCCCTGTGCATGGCCGCCGGGCAACATCAGTAAATCATAATCTTCAGGCTGTATGTCCGCATAACGGATTGGCTGCAAAAACTCAACTGCCTGTTCAAGTTCCCGGTAAAAACTGATGGCTTCTTTTGTTGCACCAAGCTGCCCGAAGATTACACCTGTTATTAATTTAGGATCGCAATAAGCCCTTTTGCCATTTTCAGTTGCAAATACTACATCATAATTTTCTTTGCTGAATAATTTCCATGGCACAGCCACCTCAGTAAGGTCAAAATCATAATCGGGCAATGGAATCAAAATCTTTTTCATTACTTCACTAATGCGGGTTGAATGATTTTTTTCCAGATAGCATACCCCTTTGCATTCATGTGCAACTGATCGTCCAGGAAAATAGTTGTCATCGGTGTACCATCTGCATTGAGCATTGCATGATACACATCTATAAATATTGCTTTCTTTTTTTTTGAAAGGAAATTTTTTATCAGCTTGTTTGCCTGTTCAAATTTTGGCATGAGCTGTACACGGCTTGGGCTGGGTTTCATGGATACATAAGCAACAGGAATTGTTTTATACCTGGAACGGATCAATGCAAACAATGTTTCAAAACGCTTCACCACAGTTTCAACCGATACTGTATCACTGGCAGCAAAATCATTTTCGCCGCAATAAATTACAATCTGTTTTGGTTGATAGGCATACAGAATATCATACCTGTACCGGATAAGATCGGGTAACGATGAACCGCCAAAAGCCCGGTTGAGAATTGGCTTTGATGGAAAATAATTTTGCACATCTTTCCAGTAAGTAAAAGAAGAACTGCCGATAAATAAGATCTGGTTGGGATCAGGAAATTTTACACTATCAAGTGTTTTGAACGCCAGTACATCATTCCAGAATGGAATCTTTTCCTGTGCCTGTACTGATGCTGTGCAGATAAAAGTAATCAGCAGCAGGTTTATTATTTTCTTCTTTATCATATTAATCAACTTTAATCATTTTTGTCAGGTCTCACCTTCTTATCCCCGTCCGACCGAATCATCCGGGCGGGCCTCTCCAATAGATAGGGATGGTACTTTATTTCATCCATCGCCATTTATAACTTCCACATCAACTTCAGTAAATCACCCGGCATTATCTTTCCCTCAATCTACTTTCATCACTTTTGATCTTTCGCTCACACCATTTTCATTTACAGATTCAATAGAATAGTAGTAAGCCTTTTGTAAATCCATTGCTTTCATCCAGTATTCATTGTTCGAGTGAACCATGATACTGTTATATAATTTTTCAGGATGTGTGCCGTAATAAATGTTATAAGCAAATGCATTATCCACCGGTTTCCATTTAATGAATGCACTCCGTTTATCTTTTTCTGTCCGTAACACAATGAATCCTTTCACTGTATCAGGTTTTGTGCCATTCCCATTGCCAAACACCCTTAATCCACTAATGGCAAACTTACCTGTTGGCATGTGTATATTTTCCAGTTTAATAAATCTTGCCTGTACCGAATTTTGCAATTCAACATATTCATGCGGCACATCTGTTTTGTTATTGCTTTTATCTGTCAATACATTCCATTTTTTACCATCAACAGAATAATACAGTTTGTACTGGTGATACTGATCATTCCATTTGCCAAGGCGATTGGTTTCCACATCCTGATCGGCATAGTTAATCTGTATTGCATTCACTGTTGATATAGTTCCTAAATCAGTTTGTATCCATTCACCCTTATTTCCTGTTGATGCACTCCAATAAGTTTTTGCAAGTTCATCCACCGCATTATTGGGAAGGTAGCCACCAAGTGTTGATGATACCTGTACAGGTTTGTTATAATTCAGCAAAAACCATACGGCCCCCCTGCCCCCCAAGGGGGGGTTCTGGCCAGGCTGCAAAGCCTCGCTTTTCGAAGAATTACGAATGATAGCATTATCTTGTTTTAGCAAGGGCTGTGTGTTGGGTTCTCCCCCTTCGGGGGAGTTAGAGGGGGCAGGGAGGCTATGCGGATAATCTCCAAAACTTGTATTACACCACATCACGCCATCTTTATCAAAACCTGCTGGCCAAATGCCAAGTCTTCGTTCAAATGTATTTTTTACAGAAAGTACTGTTGTAGATATATGCCAATAGTTGCCATTGTTATCCTGAAATGTTGCACCATGCCCGGCTCCTCTTACAAAACCACCCAGCTTCATACTTAACGGATCAGAAGCCGGTGTAAATGGCCCGAGTGGATGATTGCCAACTAATAAACCATCAGCATATCCGCTGAACTCTGTACCGGGTGCCCCATATTGTAAATAATACTTGCCGTTATATTTTGTCATGTGTGAGCCTTCAATGAACGGATCTAAAAAAGTATTATCCATGTGTTCTCCAAAACGTTGCCATCCAAAGCGCCATGGCTCAAGCAAATACATTTCCTTTCTTGTACCAATGGGTTGAAATGTTTTTCTGTTTAACTCAATGCCGTACATGGGAAATTTATTACTGCTTCCATTGTACATGTACAATTTTCCATCATCATCTGTAAAAAAAGAGGGGTCCCATCCGCCAATATCAAATGAATCAACCAATGGTTTCCATTCATTGGCTTTGGGATTTGTACTCATCCAAATGGTGAAATTTTTTGTGTAAGTAGAACCAAAAACAATCATTGTATCGCCAATGATGCCCACTGCAGGTGCACAGAGTTCATCATAACCTTCATTCCAGGGACGTAAAAATTTTTTAGAAATAAATTTCCAGTTGAGCATATCGCTGCTGTACCAATAGCCCCATTGATTGGTGCTGAATAAGTAATAGTCGCCTTTATAATTCACAATCACCGGGTCGGCAGTAGCCCGGTGCCTTCCCCATTCGCTGAAGCTGGGAATGGGTGTATAACCATAATCAATGTTGATGGGGTTGCAGTAAGTCTTTTGCTGTGCAGATGAATAAATGTTTAAAAATATCAACAGGATAAACAGATACTTTTTTTGCATGCACTATTTTTTTTGAAATAAGAAATGATCAAAACTGAATTTCCCCGGCCCGGTAAAAAAGAAAACGGCTGCCAGCAATACAAATAAAAAAGGATGTTGATCTTCATACCATATTCTTCCATGTCCTACAAAGAATGCAATGTAAATCATTGTGCCTGCTGTAAGCACCCCTGCAATTCGTGTGAACAATCCAAACACAAATAAAATACCGGCTATAAGTTCGGCTGCTTTACCGCCAAAGATCAACTGTTTTCCTGTTGATGATTGTTTAAATACATCCCATGCGAGATACTCATTCATTTTTGCTTCATTGAAAATTTCCCATCCATGATAGATAAGGAATATTCCAAGCACACATCTTACAATTGCAAGCCCGGCATTTTGCCAAAGTGGAGATGAAGAGAAAAATTTATTCATAGCCATCATTATTACACCCACTTTATTTAGTGTGTTTACTTTGATATTGTAAAATCCAACTTTTTTAACCCTGCTTTAATTTCCGGACAACTCATAAATAAATTCCACAACAATCCGCTGCGGTAATTTTCAATCATCACAATAATTGGCCCCTGGTCAATTGCTAAATGACTTTCTGCCACCCAGTTTTTTGATTCATTAAACGCATCCACAAAACCATATTCACTCCATATCTTATCCCCGAGTTTATAATAAAAATGTTTGAGCGCTTGCATACTGTATTCAGGTGTATAAGGAAATGCACTCAATGCAGCCGTTGGTGAAATGGTTCCCCAATCTTCAGTTGGTGAATGAGCAGCATATCCATTGTAAGTATCGCTGGCCGTTAATCCCCAGCAATCGGCACTGTAGCCTTTGAAATGATTGGGGTTGCGGATGCAGTGTTCCCTGTTGATCAATGTATGATTCCTGTTCTGCTCCCAATAATCTGCATAGCGATCTTTCAAATTTTTTGGATCTAATCCAAGAAAGGAATAGTGTGAAAAGAAAAGCGGTCCGCCATAATCAAAACCCAATGGCAGTTTTATTCCATAAAACTCTTTGCCGTTTTTAAAGAAATTACTTTGTGCCCAGCCTTGGTGATACACAGCAGCACCCACTCCGTATTTCTCATTACTGCCTGATGCGGCCAGCACATACATGATTAAACATTCATTAAAACCACGTACAGGAAAATTCATTGCCCATCCGTTGTTGGGGCTCCAATGCCAGTATAAAACTTCTTCACCTCCTTTTGTAAACCAATTCCATTCAACATCGTTCCACAACCAGTTGATACGATTGCGTAATTCACTTTCTGTTTGATTATTGGCATTAAAGTATTGCCGTGCACAAAGCAAGCCCTGGAATAAATAAGATGTTTCAACCAAATCAGCTCCATCATCTTTACGGCTGAACGGAATTGTTTTACCGGTTGCTCCATTCATCCAATGAGGAAACACACCATGATACGCATCTGCTTTTGCCAGGAACTGTACCATGCGTAATAAAAATTTTGCAGCAGTATCTCTTGCAATCCATTTACGTTCTGCAGCCACAATCACACTCATTACAGCAAAACCGGTTCCACCGGTTGTTACCACTTCATCACCATAACCAAACGTTTTATTGCTCCGTTCCCTGGCCATACCACTTACAGGGTGTGCAAAATCCCAGAAGTACCGGAAGGTTTGTTTTTGAACAAGATCAAGTAAAGCAGAGTCGGATAAATTTTTGGGACGATTGACAGCATTAAATCCAACTGCATCTTTTTGCTTTTGTGCAACCGTATATTGAAGCCCGGAAAATGTTATTAATATTATAAGCAGGAGCCATTTCATTTGTATTCTTATAAATATGGGGCCGAAAAATTGAGTGATCGCATTCCATTTTTTACTTCGGGGCAACTGGTAAACAAATTCCAGATCAATCCACTTCTGTAATTTTCAATCATCACAATAATGGGCCCCTGGTCAATGGCAAGAAATGAATTGGCATACCATAATTGCTTTAATGAAAACGCATCTACAAAACCATATTCCTTCCACAACTTATCGCCCAATACATAATAGAAAAACTTCAACGCCTTCATACTTTCAACGGGTGTATATGGCAGCGATGATATGGCAGCGGTTGGTGCAATTACACTTACATCATTGGTTGGCGAACTGGCGGTGTAACCATTGGGTATATCACTGGCCGTTAATCCCCAGCAAGAATCGCTGTAACCATAATTTGCATTGGGATTATTTATACAATATGAATAATTAATCATTGAATGGTTTCTTGTTTGTGTGGCATAGTTGGCATACGCATCACTTAAACCATTTGGATTGATGCCGAGAAATGAATAATGCGAAAAAAACAGCGGCCCGCCGTAAGCTACGCCCAGCGGCAATTGTGTGCCCAGATAAGAATTGCCGTTTATAAATCCATTGGTTCCGTTGCCTGCCCACCCGTTTGTATAAACAGCCAATGGAATTCCATAAGTTGTGGATGATGCTGCCAGTACATAAGTAATTAAACATTCATTCCATCCACGGATGGGCATATTCATATCCCACCCAAAGTTGGGGCTCCAATGCCAGTACAACACATTTTCATTACTCTTACGAAACCAACTCCACTCTACTGCATTGTAAATAGAATTGATGTCGTTTCTCAGGTTTGTTTCGGCTGCATCTGCTCCATTAAAATATTGCCTTGCAGTTAACAGGCCTGCTATTAAGTAAGATGTTTCAACCAGATCGGCCCCATTATCTTTTGTGCTGAAAGCAATGGCAGCGCCTGTTGTTCCATTTAGCCAATGCGGAAAAGCCCCATGAAATTTTTGCGCTGTATTCTTTAAAAAAGCAACCATGGTTTGCATTCTTGCCAAACCCTGTGAACGGGTAATAAAATTACGGTTGATGCCTGTTACTATTGCCATCACTCCAAATCCTGAACCACCCGAAGTAACAGTTTCTCCCGATGTATTTCTTTCTCTTGCCAAACCACTTACAGGATGACCAAAGTCCCAGAAGTATTTGAAGGTTTGCTGCTGAACAAGATCCAGCAATGCGTTATCAGAAATTACAGGAAACTTTCTTGTTGAATCAATTTGTGTGATAAAGCTGTTATCAACTGCTGAAATAAAATTGCCTCCTGCTGCTGATTTTAATGTGCCTGCAATTGTAAAATTATAACGGGTAAGTGCAGCAATTGCTGCCAAAGGCTGAACTACCAACACCGAATCCTTATTTTCAAATGTTGTGGCGAGTGCTGCTTCCATTCCACCAGCATCTGTCAATTTTAAAGAAGCAGCAACCGTACTTTGTTTCACCGGTTCTGAAAATTTTATCCGGATAACAGGTTGCCTGTTTACAGCATATACTGTATTAATCCATGCATTGTTATTAAGCATGATACTTGTTACAGTCATTTGTTTTGGCGGTGGCGCAACAGGTGGTGATGCGGACTTTTTTTTACAACCGGCAAAACAAACTGAACAAACTGTAATGATCAATATGGCAATCCTGTTCTTCATTATTCAAAAACGTTTCAAAAAAGTTACTTATTTAATCACATACGTGTTGATGGAATGCTTCAATGCAGTTGCCTGCGCTGCTTTACCTTCAATCCATAAAATAAATGGCGTATTACTATTACCCTGGTTCATAACCACCACAACAACACTTCCATCAGGGTTTAAAAAAGAAGTGGTTAGTAACTGGCTGCGGCTTGGGCTGCTAATGATGCGTTTTGCACCCGGCTGAATGAATTTTGAAAAATGCCCGATGTAATAATAAGAGTTGGTATAAATCAACTGCCCTGTTTTTGTATCGCCATGCACCGGTGCAAAACAAAAATTCTGTACATGATTGGGGCCGCCTGTTTCATCTAACAAAATATTCCAGTCAGTAAAGCCCACCATTCCGTTGTTAAAATCATTGATCATGCTGCGGCCATATTCTTCGCCCAACGACCATACGTTATATCTTTTTGCATCAAAGCTTTCAACACAACCTTCTGTAAAGAAAATGTTTTTGTCGGGAAATGCTTCGTGTACACGTTTTACATTGTCAAACATTTGTGTACCGCCGCTCCAGTCTTCATACCAGTGGAAACCAATACCCCATATATATTTTGAAGCTTCGGGATCATTGAAATAAGTTTGTGCTCTTTGATAAAGAAGGTCACGGTTATGATCCCACACAATAATTTTCTTATCAGCCAATCCTTCTTTGTGCATGGTTGGGCCGAGATGATTTTTTAAAAAATCTCTTTCTTCCTCTGCTGTATAAATGCAACTTTCCCAGCGTTGCTTTGCCATGGGTTCATTCTGAACACTGATGCCCCAAACGGGCACACCTTCTTTTTCATACTCTTTAATAAACTTTGTGTAATATGTTGCCCAGGTACTGTAATAGTCGGGCTTTAATTTACCGCCCTGCAACATATCATTGTTATCCTTCATCCAGGATGGCGGGCTCCAGGGGCTCGCATATAAATTCAATTTGCCACCGGCAACTGCCATTGCTTCCTTAATAAAAGGAATTTTATATTTCCTGTCGTGTTCAATGTTAAATGATTTCAGTTCCTTATCATTCTCCTGTACATACGTGTACATGTCGCTGCTGAAATCGCAACTGTTGATATTGGTACGGGCAACCGTATAACCAATTCCTTTTTCTTTATCGAAATAAGCCGTAAGAAATTCCTGTTGTTTATCCTTTGGCAATTTGTAAAATGTTTCTGCAGAAGCATCCGTCATAGCAGCGCCAATACCAAAATACGTTTGAAAGGTTTTTGTTGGATCAACAAATACACATACCTGTGTTTCAGGCGGCTGACCAAATTCTGTAAAAGCTGTTGTATCAGTTGTGGTTAAGCGGTAATCTGTACTGTCTGCCGTTGTGTAAGCAACAACTTTTTTACCTTCCGTTGAAAACGATACTGCTTTCGTTTCTGCATGTTTGTTTTCTGAACACGCAATGAGTTGTACTAAAAATGCTGCACAAAAATAATTCTTCATCTTGAACTGTTTTTTGAATTTATTACCAAACATAAGTTGCCACTGCACCTGCCGGTAAACCTGCAGCAGCTATTTTTCTATTGTGCTTAATATTAAAATTTACGGTTGATGTTCCGTCATTCACTGCTATCAATACTTTTTTACCCGCAGGTGTTTGAAATGCTGCGTTATAAATACTGCCGGTAATATTGCTTGCAATACGTACAGAACCCGGCGGAACAAACTTAGATGCATGAGCAATAATATAATAACCAACATTTCTGTTAGTAGTACCATTGAAAGTAATGGCCCCTTTACATTCAGTACATCCTCCGGGTGTATGTGGCTTATATGCCCCGTCGTTTGCAAGGTTCCATTCCAACGCAATCTTACTCCAGTTACGCATGGAACCAATGATCACATTTTTAAGATGCCATTTCAAATCGCCATCAAAACTTCCGTTTGCACCAGTCCATTGTTCAGTGAAGTAAATATTTTTATCGGGATGTAAAGCTTTGATAGACGACAAGGCAGCAATGTCACCGGCATATAAGTGAAAAGCAGTGCCGTCAATAAAAGCTTTAGCTGCAGCATCATTCAACACTGCTGCCGGGTAATCTGTTCTGTCGCAGTTGTGATCGTAAATAATAATTTTTGTTGTGATGGCTGCTGATTGAAACGCAGGGCCCAGATTATTTTTAATAAATGCTGCCTGCTGTTGTGCCGTCATGTACATGCTGGGATTATTACCCGGATGCAAGGGTTCATTTTGCGGGGTAACAGCATCAATGTTAATGCCTTTTGCTTTCATTGCCTGGATGTACTTTACAAAGTAGCGTGCATACACATCATAATACTGTGGCTGTAAACTACCACCCATACTGTTGCCATTATCTTTCATCCATACAGGCGGGCTCCAGGGTGAACCCATTATTTTAATATTGGGATTGATGGCCAGAATTTCTTTCAATAAAGGAATCAGATCAATTGTATCCTGTGATAAACTGAAGTTGGTGAGATTGATATCTGTTTGCCCCGCAGGCAGATCATTATAGCTGAACACAGATGCATTAAGATCTGATGCACCAATGCTCACCCGCAGGTAGCTGATGCCGATTGAGTTTTCTCCGTTGCCAAATAACTCCTGCAACAAAGAGGCTCTTTCAGCAGCACTCAATTTATTAATAAGATATGCGCTGCCGCCTGTTAACGTATAACCAAACCCATCCACTGTTTGAAATTGCTGTGTACTGTCAATTTCAATGGTTGGATTATTATTTGTTGCAGATCCGAAAGAAAGTGTTGCTGTTTGTTTTTGCAGCAATGCAGATTGATCGCCTTTGGTTAACCAATAACTTACTGCCGGTCCGCTTTCACCTGTACCTCCTCTGTTATTTTTTTGTTTTGAGCAATTGCCATACATTGAAACTAATGCTGCCATCAGAAAAAAGAGTTTCATTGCTGTCCTGTTTTTATCTTCCATATTCATATTTCCCGGTAAAAATAATCTATTACTTCATTTGTTATTTACGCATTCTGTGCCAGGAAGTTTTTATTGTTTCCGCACCTGCAGAAAAACAAGTTCCCTGTTATTTCTTGCTATCACCAGCAGTTTATTTCCATTACCGGTATTAAGCCATTTCATATCCCTTATCTCACCTTCAAAAGCGGGAATTATGGCAACAGGATTAAACCCGTTTGCCTTTTTATTAAATGCAAACATGGTTGGCTGCAATGCATCATATCTTCCTTCATAAGGGATCACTCCAAAGAAATTACCGGCAGCCATCCATGAAGCTGCATTGTGATCACTCACTTGTGCAAAAGACATTACAGGTGCCATTTGTAATTCATCGGGCAGGGTGTTCTTTGTAAAATTGCCCTTGCCGTCATTTATAAAACAGCATGAGCTGAGTGTTTCGGCCTTAAATTCACGGTAATCTTTAAACAGGTCGTATAACATATATTGCACAGTTTTGCCTGCTACCTCACTGTATGTGAGGTATGCTTTTTTTAATACCGGCAGCGGCCTCTCCAATTCATCTTTGGCAAGGAAAGTATATTCCTTTCCGTCAATATTATATGCCATGATCTGTTCATTGGTTCCGTTGTTGTCAAAATCTTTTACATACAACTTCAGCGGACTGGTTTTTCGTTCCCACAGTTTTGAATTATGCCCCCAATTGCCTGCAAGAATATCAACAAAACCATCACCGTTAACATCAGTTACTGCAATGGTTTGCCAAAGTCCTGTTGAATTGGGAATTTCTGTTGCTTTAAACAGTCCTTTGTTATTCATGAATATTTTTACAGGCATCCATTCGCCTGTTACAACAAGATCCTGCCATCCATCTTTGTTGATGTCAGTAAACGATGCAGCAGTAACCATACCCTGTGCATTTAAATCAATGGTCTTAGTATTGGCAAGTGTAAAATTGGCCTTGCCATCATTGAGATAGAGATAAGAGTTTTTAAGAATACCGTAACCCGTGGGGCTGGCAAAGTTGCCAACAAATACATCTATATCGCCATCATTATCTATATCTGCTGCGGTAATGCAGGATTTATTTTCGTATTGTTTTGTAAAAGCATGTTCAGCTTTTTTGAAATGTCCTTTGCCATCATTGAGATAGAGCCTGTCTTCCAATGCGCTGCTTTTCTTTGGCACCTGATTGCCACCGCTCACAACAAACAGATCAGGACTACCATTGCCATCAGCATCAAAAAACACAGCATCCACATCTTCACATACTGCATCCACGTTAAACACATCTGTATCAACAGAAATAAACGATCCGTTTTTTTGCTGTACCATCAATGCGCCCGGTTGATCCATTGCACCACAGGCATAAAAATCATCAAGCCCATCTCCATTCACATCTGCCACAGCAATCTTAGGTCCCCGTGTTGACTGTGCATGCGGAATTAAATACTGCACATTAAAATCTATAAAATCATTTTCTTTATGTTTCCAGTTGCAGTTAATGTTGTTTGTAACATCGGTAAAGATTGGAACCGGCGTTTTAAAATAACTTTCATAGTTAAATATTCCTGTTGCATCTTTTTGTGAAAAGACAAGAGGTTTATTGGCCGGAATGTTTTTTACCACCTGGTATTTCTGATTGGGCCAGATGATGAGCACACTGTCAACCGATGCCAAAGAATCTAAACCAAAATGCAAACGTGTATCAGATGATGACTGGAAACCCCTGGTGAGCATTAACTGCTGATACTGCATTTTGTCTTTTTGAAATACATAAGCTTTTGCACCTACTCCAAAAGAATTGAGACCTTCTCCTTTAAATGAAAGTGTAATTGAATTTTTATTCTTTGAATTATTTTTCAATATTACTGCCGGTGCATTGATGCAGTTAATTACTAAATCCAGGTTGCCATCATTATCCAGGTCGGCATAAGCAGCGCCGTTGAAATAGCCTTTCATTTTGCCGGTACCCCATGCATCACTCACATCTTTAAAACCAAGTTTGCCATCACCTTTGTATAAAAACGGGTGAGAAGCACCATCGGGCATTTTATCAATGGCTGCTTTATCAAACGCATTGGTTTTATCAATGTCCATTTTCATTACAAGATCAGAAACAAAACGTACATAGTCTAAATCAACCGGACGTTTTACAATTCCACTTGAAATGAATAAATCTTTATTCCCATCATTATCAAAATCTGCAAACAACGGGCTCCAGCTCCAATCGGTTGCAGAAATGCCGCTTTGCAAAGCTGTTTCGCTGAAGCTGATGCCGTTTCCATTATTTCTCTGCAAACAATTTTTTGAAAACTGATTTTGATACCCGTGCCCCATCAACTTATATTTATAAGTATCCAGGTTTTCATCACTGCCATAGGTCTTTAATGTTTTTTCATCGGGCGGAAGCATATCAACTGTTACTACATCCAATTGTCCGTCATTATTATAATCGGCTACATCATTACCCATACTGAAACGGCTGTAATGCCGAAAATGCTGAGCGCCGCTTTCTGCAAATGTTACCACACCCCTGCCCTCTCCTGCAGGAGAGGGAGAAGGTCCGTTGTTGATATAGTAATAATCGTTTTCATGAAAATCATTTCCCACATAAATATCGTCCCATCCATCGTTGTTTATATCAGCAACAGCTATTCCCAACCCATATCCCAAACTGCTTTGATAAATTCCTGCCTGTGCTGAAACATCAGTATATTTTCCTGCTGTATTTATATCATTTCTATAAAGCCTGTCGCCGGATAATGTATCAACTTTTCTTCTGTTTGCAGTGTCTGAAATATTTGCATTGGGTTTTTGTGAATGATTCAACAGATAGCAATCCAAATCGCCATCACGGTCGTAATCAAAAAATGCTGCTTGTGTGCCAAAGCCCGAAAAATCCAATCCATATTTTGCTGAGCTTTCTCTAAACGTACCGTTGCCCTTATTGATAAAAAGTTCATTATGTCCTTTCAATCCATGATGCCTGCTTGAAGCAGAAACGTAGATGTCTAAAAATCCATCGCCATTCACATCGGCCATTGTAACACCGCTGCACCAATCTGATGTGCCTGCTACGCCGGCTTTATCCGTAATATCTTCAAATTGAAAATTGCCTTTATTTAAATAGAGTTTATTATTCCCTTTGCTGTTTGCCGAGAAATAAATATCGGCAAGTCCATCATTATTAATATCCCCGGTGGCCACGCCACCTCCATTATAAAAGTACAGGTAATATAAAATATTGAAAAGATCCCTGTCCTCTATTTTATTGGTAAAGTTGATATTTGTTGTTGAAGGAGATACACTTGTAAATAAACGATCTGATTGCCGGCATGAAATAAAAAGAGTGACTGCCAATACAAATAAGAAGGCCGCTTTTTGTTTAAAGACAAGCATAAAGAATGTTGAATTAGAAATTCTGTAAATAAAATGAAGTTACTACTTCGCTCATTGGATTGACGACATTTTTTAACATTAATCAACTGATTTGTATTATCAATCAATATGTCGTAAGAGCTACGTAGTACATAGTATGATGCTTCATTCAATAAGTATAAAAAGGGCTGCAAAGAATTGCAACCCTTTATGATTATGACCTCGAAAAGAACTGCCTTACTTATAGCTTACTGTTATACAAAGCTGATACTTCAGCCGCACTCAAAGCCTTTCCATATAATCTGAACTGGTCCATTGTTCCGGTATAAGTTTTAATCCAAGCATCACCTGGACCTGCAGCACTGCCATGCTTGTTCCATCCACCCAGAATTAATTTATTTGAAGTTGAAAGATCTACCGGGCCTCTTGGTGCTCCTGATTTTTTTACATCTGTTTGTGTTGCATTCATACCTGCTACTGCAGCACCATCAAAATAATAAGTCATTTTTGATGTTGTTTGATCATATACATAAACCATGTGATGCCAGTTGCCGTCAAACAAAGGTTTGGTAAACGTACCTTCCAGCCACTGATCCATTAATCCTAATTTCATTGTTGCCTGGGTTGGAGTTTGGTTTTCAACCAATAAGAAAATAGCACTGTGATGCCAGCCATATTTATCATCAACCAAAGAAAATACAAACTCAGTGCGTCCTGCCTGCGCAGAATTTTTCATCCACAAAGCAATTGTGAAACTGGTAGCGCTTTTAAAGTCATTTGCTACTGCCCATGTAATTGCCTTGCCATCGGCCCCTTGCGCTGCCTTACCTGAAATACCTGCAACAGATGCCAATGGATTAGTAGAAGCAAAATTTGCCCTTACACTGTCAACAGCATTTCTCAATACATCCGGAGAAGAACCATCAAAAGCCACATAAAATTTCAATGGGCCGCCCGGTGCGGCAACATCTTTTGGATAGTCTGCCAGCGAAGGCCTTTTCATTTTCTGGCAGGCTGCCAGCACCAGAACCAAGCTTAGCGTTACTAAACTCAGCTTTGTGATTAAACTATTTTTTTGGAGCATCGTATTTATTTTTTATTTGATTTACAATAAACATAAAATCTGCTGCCTGCCTTTATTAAACAGGCAGCAGAAAAATGAATTATAATTAATAATCACTATTTTGAATTAGTACTCCACCAGCAAAATCAATTGCTGATTGAGGAATTGGATAGTATTTGTTTTTAGGCAAATATCCTGATGGGCCTAAAACAGTTTCAGCTAAATTCCAACGAACCAGGTCATAAAAACGTTCCCCTTCCAAAGCCAATTCCAATCTTCTTTCGTTTTGAATGATTGTTCGCATTGTAGCTTTGTCTGTAAAAATTACTGCTGCTAATCCTGCTCTTGCCCTGATCATATTTGTATAACTCACCGCTAATGCTTCGTTTGCAGCTCCGCCAATTTCATTGGCCGCTTCAGCAGCCATCAGCAATACATCGGCATAACGAATTTCACGCTGATTAACCCATCCCGCTTGTCTTGAACCGGTGGAAGCCTGTGTTGCAGGATTGGGATATACTTTCTTATTCCAGTATAATCTTGGAATGGTTGGGAACGATGGTAATACTCGACCATATACACCATCAGACTGTCCTGAAAATAAAATGGAAGCTGCTTTACGTTTGTCACCAGCGGGGTAAGCATCAACCAATGCCTGAGTTGGTGTGTTCCAACCCCATCCCAGATCCCATTCGCCCGAACCACGAACACCCTGGCATATTGCATACCAGGAGTAAAGGTTGGGTGTACCTCCGGGTCCAATATGAGACTGAATTTCAAATATTGATTCGCTGTTATTCTCACCCTGGTCTGTAAATATCTTATCGTAATCACTGGTAAGTGAATATCCCGCAGTCATTACCTGTTGGTTAAGCGCCAATGATTGTGCCCACTGTCCTCTGTACAATAATGCTTTTGCATACAAAGCTTTTGCAGCACTGTTCGTTAAGCGGCCTGTAAATTTTATCGGCCAGCTTGTTGGCAAAACAGCAATTGCATCCTGCAAATCTTTATCAATCAATGCATAGATCTGTGCTACACTTGCTTTTGGTTTCTTTGCATCATTGGGATTATAAATACGGAAGTCAATTTTTGGCACTTCTCCATACGCCCTTACCAGATCAAAATAAGCAAAGGCTCTGAAGAATTTTGCTTCACCAATATTAACAAGCGATGCAGGATCAGTCAACTTCAGTGAATCGGCTGTTTGCAATGCCACATTGGCCTGGCCAATTAACACATAATGCTGATCCCAGTAAATAGAAGGGGCCCAATGGTCTTTTACATACTGAAACTGATCAAAGATCACTCCCCAGTCAGCGCCATCGGCAGCACTGCTTCCTTTTTCAGAATCGTCTGAACGGAAATTGTTCATGGCCATCCAGGGAATACCGCCAAAAGCCTGGCCGGCAACATCACCATTTCTGATGGCTCCGTACAATCCATAAATCTGACCTTCCAATCCACCTTGGTTCAAATCATCCAGAGTTGCCGTAAGTGGTTTACGGTCTAAGAATTTTTTGCAACCTGAAAAAATCATCAGAACGGGGACAGCCAGGAGCATTGCCCATAATAGATTTTTGATTTTATTCATAGCTTTAAATTTTTAATAATTAAAAGTTTACGTTTATACCTGCAGTGAACACCATGGGCACAGGTCCATTACCATTATCAATACCAAATGATGTAGCTGAACCACCAAACTCAGGCGTATATCCTGAATTGCGTTTGAATGTTTTCAGGTTCTGCACATTTGCAAAAATCCTTAATGATTTAGCATAGATTTTTTTGATCAACTGCGATTCAAAGTTGTACCCTGCCTGGATATTTCTAAGTCGGAAATAACTTCCATCTTCAATACCATAGGTTGAAGGCAACCTGTTGATTACATGATTGTCGCCAAGAATGGGATCCCAGTTTGAGGTTCCTTCACCAGTCCAGCGGTTTAATTTAAATGCAGGATAGTTGAATTTTGTAAATGGTAATTCAGAACTTCCCCAGAAACGATATATTTCATTTCCATAAACACCATTCATATCCACACCAACATCAAATCCTTTATAGTTCAACGAAAGTGAAAGGCCATAAATGAAATCAGGAGTTGGGTTACCAATCAATGTTCTGTCGCTTGCATCAATTTTACCATCACCATTAACATCCTTATACTTAAAATCACCTGGGCCATAGTTATAGCCTACCACTGTTGGCGAAGCTAATTTTTCAGCATAGGTTTGATACAAACCTTCTACCACATACCCATAGAAATAACCAATGGGATAACCTGCTTCCGTTTGGTTGGGTCGCTCTTCACTTGCTGCAAGTTTCTGATCGCCCAGGAACAACACTTTGTTGTTAATGGTTGTAATATTTCCATTTACAGAGAATGTCAGGTCTTTTGAAATTTGCTGTGTCCATCCTGCAGCTACTTCCACACCATTGTTTCTGATGTTACCAATGTTATCCAAACGTGGCCTTCCTGAACCGGTGCTGATCAATGCCATTACATCGTTGGTCTTCTTATCATAATAAGCAGCTTCAACATGTAACCTGTTTTTTAATGCATAAAATTCAAATCCAACCTCTTTTGCATTGATCTCTTCCCATTTCAAATTTCTCTGGGGGTCGTAAGCAAGTGAATATGCTGGAACAACATTATTACCAAATACTGCTGAGTTGCCTGTTTGCAACGCAGGGTAATAAGGATAGTTGAATCCAAATGTATTATCCACACCGAGGATACCCCAGGAAGCTTTGATCTTTAAGAAATCAAAGAACTTCTGGTTACTCATAAAGCTTTCTTTGGTTACTTCCCATGCAGCACCTACAGAATAAAAATTCTGTGAACGGTTTAACGGAGATATCTGAGAAGCAGCATCTCTGCGGAATGAAGCATTGAGGATATACTTTCCTTTATAATTATAGAGTACTCTGAACAAACCTGAAACAGTTGATCTTTCCCACTGGCTTGATGAAACCCTTTGTGAAGCAGGATCGCCAAATCCATTATCAATATGCCAGAAACGTTTGTCATTTGGAATAGAATCGCCTGTTGGGCTTTGACGGATAAATCCTGAAAGGCCTTTGAACTCACTCCAATAAGTTGTAAAACCACCAATGGCAGTAATACCATGCTCACCAAAGTTCTTTTTGTACGTAAGGATATAATCCTGCTGGTATTTACTCCACCTGCTATTTCTCTGATCAACAGAAGTTAAACGGTTAAATGGATCTTCGAAAACATTGCCTCCCAATGCAGGGTTGTAGATAAAAATACGGGGTGAGTATCTTCTGTCTTCAAGATTTGACATATCTCCATAAAAAGTAGCCCTGAAATTGAGGCTCTTTAAAATATTCACATCAAAGTAAACACTACCCACCATCCTGTTCTCAATTCTGCTCTCTTTATTCCATTTGTTTTCCAGCATGGAAACGGGATTGGTCATTTGCCCGCTTTGTATAGCTAATTCAGTATAAGCATTGGCCGATTCTGTAAATACAGGAGTAATGGGTAATACCCTGCGTGCATCATACAACAAACCATTTGCCTGGCTGAAAGGCAGGTTTGTTCTTGTAGTATTAAATGTAAACCCAAGCTTGAATACTTTGCTTACTTTAAATTCATCGTTGATTGACAACAATATCTTTTCTAAGCGTTCATGTTTTACAATACCTTCATCGGTAATGTAACCGATGCCCATGTAGAATTTATTTTTTTCAGTACTTCCTGTAACACTTACGTTATTGGAATTGAACTGACCTGTTCTTGTCATGGCATCTACCCAATCGGTATTACCTGTCCACGGAGTGTAATTGAACCGGCTTGCAGTGGGCACGCCAATATTTGTCTGCTCTTCATCAAACAGCATTTTAAATTCATTGGCATCTACCATATCAATTTTATCAACCAATTTTTTAACACCAAAACTGGTATTAAAATTCACCATCAACTGACCGGCTTTTGCTTTCTTGGTAGTAATGATGATAGCGCCCCTTGCACCTCTTACACCAAAGATGGCCAAGGAGGAGGGATCTTTCAGTATCTCCATTGACTCAATGTCGTTGGGATTGATGAAATCAATATTATCATTGAAAATACCATCTACAATGTATAAAGGTTGTACAGGTCCTGTACTTACTGTACCACGAATCCTGATATCGGGTTGAGCGCCCGGAGTACCACTGTTTACAATACTTACACCGGCAACTTTACCCTGTAAAGAAGCAATGGGGTTAACGTTTGGTTTATCGGCAATTTCCTTACCTGAAATTTTTACAATAGAACCTGCCAGGTCTCTTTTAGCAGCAACACCATAACCAATTACCACAACCTCATCCATTTTCCTGGTTGATTGTGTAAGCTTAACAGAAATTTGCTGCTTACCGGCAACTGACACTTCTACTGTATTATACCCAATGGCAGAAATAACAAGCACTGCATTATCAGGTACGGTGATGGCAAAGTTTCCGTTTCCATCAGTAATGGTGCCGGCAGAAGTACCTTTTACCAATACAGAAGCAGCTGAAACAGGCTCGCCGGTTTCGTCTGTTACTTTTCCTGTAACCCTTATGTCTTTTTCATCAGGGCTTGTAGAGCGTATAGCAACTAAATTATTTTCCAATTGCAAATACGTAAGGCTGGTACCTGCAAACAGTTGTTTCATTACATCATTCAGCTCCACATTTTCAAAGCTTACAGATACCTTTTGCTTTAAATCTTTAAGGCGGCTGTTAAACAGGAAGCGGAAATCGCCTTGTTTTTGAATGGCAGTTAAAACCTGTGAAATTTCTGTGTCGCTTGCTTTCAGACTGATTTTTTGTGCATTGAGCCCTGCGGAAGCATGAAATGTGCAGAAAGCAACAAGCAAGATCGTTAGTTTCATAATCAATAGAGGCTTTTTAAAGGCCATGATGGCCTTAGCAATCGAAGAACTTTTTTTCATACTTTTATAGTTTGGTAGTATAAATTGGAAAACCGTTATCCTTTTACGTTTACCGGTTTCCGGGTTAAAGAATGTACTACTTGCGGGAAATGCTCCAACATTTCCCGTTTTTTATACACTCATGAAGAGTTGAATTGGATGGTCATAAGCATGTCGTTGTTTTTGGTTTTAAAAAATCAATACTCTTTTCCCTTCAATTTTATAGTTGAATTTGAAATTATTTGAAAATCTCAGTGCTTCAAGCGCCTGTTCCAAAGTTTCCATATCAAAAGAACCCGTTAAAGCCACGTCTTCTAAATTTTTACCCCTGAATTCAAATTCCACGTCATACCATCTTCCCATTCTTGTTACCAGATCAACAAACGGCTCATCTACAAATGACAGTTTGTTTCTGATCCAGGATGTTTCAATGGCCGCAGTATCGCCTTTCAGATAGCTTAACTGCTTAATGGTTATTACAGGCATGCTCACCGGCAGAATCCTCTGTTCCTTCATTGTTTTCTCAGCATACCCATCGTTGAATAAAACTAATTTCTGGTTTGGTTTTAAAATATATTTTTCGTTGGGCCTGTTCTTCACAATTACTTCCACACTTCCACGAATAAGACTTGTTTCCACAGTTTTGTCATCCGGGTAAGCCTTTACATTGAATGCTGTGCCTATAACTTTAATGTCAATCGTTGAAGTGTGAATGATAAAAGGTCTTTCGGGGTTCTTTACTACATCAAAAAAAGCTTCCCCTGTTAAATACACTTCTCTTATTCCTGATTCATTTATCTTTTCATAGTTAAGCTTGCTTCCTGCATTGAGCCAAACCGTAGAACCATCGGGCAGCTTAAATTGTGTGTTGGATCCTTTCTTTGTAGAAACCTCGTTTCTCTTAACTATTGTTTTTGCAATTGTAACCGGAGTTTTTTCTTCATTTCTGAAAAAAACCGTTGCAATCAGTATAAGCAAACCCGCCAACAGGGCGCCTGCAAAAACCTTATTCCTGTGTTTTGAGAAAACAGAATGGGAACGTTCTAATCCAACCTCGTTATCCGTACTGTAATTGCCCGGCTCCACGCCCATTTTTTTCATTTTCTCGTAATGCAGGTGATAGGTAGCTTCCAGGTAATCTTTATCATTTTCGGGTTCTTGCTCCCATAAGTTAATGATGGTTTGCAGTTCATAGTATAAAGATGAGTCTTCTTTTACCAGAAGATCCAGTTCACGGAGCTCTTCTTCAGAGGCCTCACATGTTAGTTTTCTTGCAAATAAATGCCAAATTTTATCTCTGCTCATAGATTGGTATAATGGTAAGGAGACAAAAACAGTGAAAATCCCTTAAAGAGATGTTAACTATTTTTTAATTTTTTTTACGAAAGGTAATTCCCAGAGTAATAGCTATTTTTTTAAGGGCAATGGCTAATTGGTGATCTACTGTTTTAACTGAGATGTTAAGCAGGGAGGCAATATCCTTGTACCGCATCCGGTCTTCTTTGGCCAGTTTAAAGATAAGCCGGGCCCTGTGGGGCAGATTATTAATTGCAGTTTCAATATTTTGTAAAGATTCAGTGGAAAGGATTTTGTCTTCTGGGTTCTGATAAGAGGAATCCATTTCAACAGTCATGTCATCCAGGGATATGGTATTGTTTTTGTTTTGCTGTTTGAATTTTCGGAGTGAATTATTTTTAACAGCAATAAAAATGTACAGTTGCAAATCTTCAATTTCATTTAGCCTCCCACGGTCATTCCAGATATTTATAAAAACATCCGACACAATTTCCTCTGCCGTTTCTTTTGATTGAACAATACTTGTTGAAAAACGGGTAAGAGAATTGAAAAGTGTTAAAAATAATTCTTTATATGCTGTTTCATCTTCATAAACAGCAATGCGTCTTTGCAGATCTTTGATATTATTATATGGCTTCCTTTTTTCCAAAAGCAATTGTGTGGCACCGTAAATTACTTTGATTTATTTTGATTGGCACAGATAATTTTTTTACGGTTGCTGAAAAAAGGGAGATATAACCCTTTGCAGGTATAAAAAAGCCCGTCAGTATTGTTACTGCCGGGCTGAAAAATAAAAGGTTGCTTTCGCCCTTGGCTGCCATAGCCTGTGGCAACGGCAGCTAAGGTTACAATATTGGCCGGGCCGCCTTGGCTAAAGCTACGGCGGCCGATGGTGGAGCTGAGGGGTCGAACCTGTTATCTGCCGTAGCTTCAGCGAAGGCAGAACTGTTAAACAAGATGTTTCTTCAAAAAAGCTCTTCCTGAACCTGTTTTTAAATACTTCTCAAACTC
>CAMTVU010000080.1:0-16804 GCA_947085245.1 uncultured Chitinophagaceae bacterium
CGATTGAGTTATTAAGGAAAGCTGAATAACTGAAAAAGAGGTTATAAAGAATGAGCAAAAAGAAAAACATAATACCCACAGAGGGCTTTAATGAAATCCTTCTTTACACAACTCCCAATGGAAATGTGAAGGTGGAAATCTATTTGCAAAACGAAACCATCTGGCTTACGCAACAAAAGATAGCGGACTTGTTTGGAGTGGACAGAACTGTTGTTACAAAACATATTGGCAACATTTTCAAGTCAGGAGAATTGAATGAACAAGTGGTATGTGCAAATTTTGCACACACCACTCCACACGGTGCCATCAAAGGAAAAACACAGGAAACGATTACAAAGTTTTACAACCTCGATATGATTATTTCGGTTGGCTACCGTGTAAACAGCACACAGGCAACTGCATTTCGTATTTGGGCTACAGAACGGTTAAAGGAATACATCATCAAAGGTTTTACGATGGATGATGAACGGCTGAAAAATCCGAACAATATTTTTGGCAAAGATTATTTTGAAGAACAGCTTGCCCGTATTCGTGATATACGGAGCAGCGAAAGAAGATTTTATCAAAAGATAACCGACATCTATTCGCAATGCAGTGCCGATTACAGCAGCGAAACCAACATCACCCAACAATTTTTTGCAACCGTTCAAAACAAATTGCATTGGGCCATTACCGGGCAAACAGCAGCCGAATTGATTGCAGCAAGAGTGGACAGCAAAAAAGAAAATATGGGATTAACCACCTGGAAGAATGCACCAAAGGGGGCTATCAGAAAAACAGATGTGGGTATTGCAAAAAATTATTTGAAGGAAAACGAATTAGACGGCTTGAACCGTATTGTAGTGATGTATCTGGACTTTGCCGAGAATCAGGCAAGGAAAGGCGTTGTGATGTATATGAAAGATTGGATACGGAAATTAGATGCGTTCCTGCAGTTCAACGAAGAATCCGTCTTGAAACATCAGGGCAAAGTTTCACACGAAGTGGCATTGGCTCTTGCAGAAGGCGAATTTGAAAAATATAGCATTGTGCAGGATAAATTGATGGAGTCAGATTTTGATAAAGTTGTAAAGCGATTAGACAAAGGCAATAAAAAGTGAAGGCAATCACCGAAAATATAATTGAAGAATCAGCGATTGAAATTTTGCAGTCGCAGGGATGGGAGTATTTACAACGATTCAAAAAAAATTACCCGGATTAAAATAAATGGCAATGGAAAACAATTCTCAAATAATAATCTACACCACCGAAACAGGGGAAACCAAATTGGAGGTTCGTTTAGAAAACGAAACCGTTTGGCTTACGCAAAAACTGATGGCGGAGCTTTTTCAAACCACACCGCAAAACATCACCATTCACCTCAAAAACATTTTTGAAGAGGGTGAATTGAGTGAAGCGGCAACTTGTAAGGATTTCTTACAAGTTGGAAAAGAAGGCGGACGGACAGTAGAACGCAATCAAAAGTTCTACAATTTAGATGCAATCATTTCAGTTGGCTACCGAATAAAATCAAGTGTTGCAACCCGTTTCCGTCAGTGGGCTACACAGCACATCAAAGAATATATTGTAAAAGGTTTTGTGATGGATGATGAACGGTTAAAGAATCCTGATTTGCCTTACGATTACTTTGAAGAACTGATTAAACGCATTCAGGACATCAGAACTTCTGAAAGGCGTTTCTATCAGAAGATAACAGACATCTACGCCACCAGCACTGATTACGACCCGACAGATGAAAACAGTATTTTGTTTTTTCAAACCGTTCAGAATAAAATGCACTGGGCAATCACTGGAAAAACCGCAGCAGAAATAATTGAACAACGGGCTGACAGCAGCAAACCTAACATGGGCTTAACCAATTGGAGAGGAACAAAACCAGGAAAGCAAGATGTAGGCATTGCAAAAAATTATTTGAAGGAAAACGAATTGGAAGCACTCAATAATTTGGTAGAGCAATATTTGATTTTCGCAACAGGACAAGCCATGCGAAGGATACCCATGTATATGAAAGATTGGATTGAAAAATTGCACGGCTTTCTTAAACTGAATGACAGAAACATATTAAACCATGCAGGAAAAATTTCACATCAGTTGGCATTGGACAAAGCAGAAAAAGAATACGACAAGTATCATTTGAAAATGAGCAATGAAATTGAAAGTGATTTTGACAAAGCAGTTAAGAAACTAAATCCGCTAAAAAAGAAAAAGTGACCACAGATTAGAATGATTTAATGATTGACTATGATTTTTGATTATGAACAAAGACGGATATAAATATGCTGATATTACCCAACGGATAATTGGGTGTGCAATGAAAGTTCATTCTGCATTGGGCTGTGGCTTTCCTGAAATTATTTATCACCGTGCAATGATTATTGAAATGACTGATGATGGATTGAGTTTTGAAAGTGAAAAAGAAATTCCGGTTTATTACAAGAATCATCAGATAGGAAAAAGAAGGGTTGACTTTTTTGTAGAAAAATTGATTTCAGTAGAAATAAAAGCAACATCACAATTGGATGATTTAAATTTGGCACAAGCAATAAATTATTTAGAGGCATTCAATCTTGAAATTGGTTTGCTGATAAATTTCGGTTCTAAAAGTTTAGAATTTCGCAGATTGATAAACTCAAAATTCAAACAACCTATAAAATCATAGTCTGTCATTAAATCATAAAAATCACCGGTATTGAAACCCATCACCGAAAATATTATTGAAGAATCAGCGATTGAAATTTTGCAGTCGCAGGGTTGGGAGTATGCCAATGGCAGTGAACTGTCACCTGAAGGATTGTTTTGTGAGAGGGAAAATTATCAGCAAATAATTTTAATCAATCGTTTGCGAAATGCAATTGCAAAACTCAATCCCAACATTCCGCAAGATGCACAGGAAGCAGCCGTTCAAAAAGTGTTGCGTATTTCTTCAACTGATTTGCTGTTCAACAACGAGGAGTTTCACAAGTTCTTAGTAGAGAAAGTAAAAATTCCTTATCAGAAAGACGGCTATGAACGCAGCCATGAAGTTGCTTTGTTTGATTTTGAAAACGCAACGAACAATCAATTCTTAGTTGTCAATCAATACAGCATCATTGAAAACAATCAGAACAAACGACCTGATGTAATTCTTTTTGTAAATGGAATTCCGTTGGTAGTGATTGAATTAAAAAATGCAAGCGATGAAAACGCAGACATGCGGAGTGCCTTCAAACAAATTCAAACTTACAAAGCAATTATTCCTTCGCTGTTCACTTACAATTCCATTTGCATAATCAGTGACGGATTGGAATGTAAAGCAGGAAGTGTGTCAGCAGATTTCGGCAGATACATGACATGGAAAACTTCTGACGGAGTGAAAGAAGATTCACGATTCAAACCACAGTTAGAAACTTTGCTGAAAGGAATGTTGAACCCTTCTACCCTCTTGGATTTGGTTCGCAACTTTATTGTGTTTGAGAAAACAAAAAAGGAAGATGCAAAAACAGGACTGACACAAATTTTTACAGAGAAAAAACTTGCAGCGTATCATCAATACTATGCAGTAAATAAAGCGGTGCAAAGTTCAATCAAAGCATCGGGAGTAAACGGAGATAAACGAGGCGGTGTAGTGTGGCACACACAAGGAAGCGGAAAAAGTTTGAGCATGGTTTTCTATTCGGGCAAACTGATTACAGCACCCGAAATGCAAAATCCAACCATTGTAGTTATCACCGACAGAAACGATTTGGACGAACAACTCTTTGACACCTTCGCAGCATCAAAACAATTGCTTCGCCAGGAACCAACACAAGCAGAAAGCAGAGAACACTTGAAAGAGTTGCTGAAAGTTTCAAGCGGTGGAATTGTTTTTACAACGATTCAAAAATTTTTACCCGAAGGAAATAAATCGGAATACGACCAGTTAAGCGACAGAAAAAATATTGTGGTGATTGCAGACGAAGCACACAGAACCCAATATGGTTTTGAGGCGAAATTTCTTGATGTAAAGGACACTGATAAAAATGTAATCGGAAAACGAATTGCATTTGGTTTTGCAAAGTATATGAGAGATGCTTTGCCTTCGGCTACCTACATAGGTTTTACAGGCACACCCATTGAAGGCACAGATGTAAACACACCGCAAGTATTCGGACAGTATGTAGATGTGTATGATATTTCACAGGCAGTTGCAGACGGTTCAACCGTAAAAATTTATTACGAAAGTCGTTTGGCAAAAGTGAATCTTGACGAAGATGGAAAGCGATTGATTGAGGAGTTTGATAAAGAGTTGGAGCAAGACGAAGAAATTACAGAGAAGCAAAAAGCAAAAGCGAAGTGGACAAAGTTGGAAGCCATTGTAGGCAACAAAGACAGAATAAAAAATTTGGCAAGAGATATTGTAACGCATTTTGAAAAACGCCAAACAGTGTTTGAAGGCAAAGCAATGATTGTAGCCATGAGCAGAAGAATTGCAGCCGACATTTACAAAGAGATAATTGCATTGCGACCAGAGTGGCATGATGATGATTTAACGAAAGGTGTAATTAAAGTGGTGATGACAACCAACAGTGCAGACGGACCTGAAATTTCAAAACATCATACATCAAAACAACAGCGAAGAAATTTATCTGACAGGATGAAAGACCCTGCCGACCCGTTGAAGTTGGTAATAGTTCGTGATATGTGGCTCACAGGTTTTGATGCACCCGTTTTGAAAACGCTTTACATAGACAAGCCCATGAGAGGACACAACCTCATGCAAGCAATTGCAAGAGTGAATCGTGTGTTCAAAGAAATCAAAGGTGGTTTGGTGGTTGACTATTTAGGCATTGCAACCGATTTGAAAAAAGCACTTTCATTTTATTCTGATGCTGGTGGCAAAGGCGACCCGACAGAAAAAATTGATGTTGCGGTGAAAGTGATGTTGGAGAAATTGGAAGTGGTGCGACAGATGTTTAATGAATCAAGCAAAACGCAGAATGATATTTTGGTGGAAGAACCCGAAGCGTATTATGAGAACAGTTTGAAATTTAATTACCGAAGATTTTTTACAGGAACGCCACAGGAAAAACTCTCCATCATTCTGCAAGCAGAAGAACATATTTTAGGATTGCAGGAGGGCAAAGAAAGATTTGTGAGAGAAGTGAGTTTATTAAGTCAGGCACTTTCAATTTGTATTTCAAAAGATGAAGTGCAGCCACACTTGACAGAGATTGCTTTTTTCCAGGCGGTGAAAGCACGGTTGGTAAAGTTTGAAGGAACAGGCGGTGGCAAATCGGATATTGAAATTGAAACTGCCATCAAACAAATTGTTGACGAAGCATTGAGCAGCGATAAAGTAGTTGACATTTTTGATGCAGCAGGAATTGACAAGCCCGAAATTTCAGGACTATCAATTTTGTCAGACGAATTTTTGTTGGAAGTAAAAGGAATGCAACACAAAAACCTTGCGTTGGAATTGCTAAAGAAAATTCTGAATGATGAGATTAAAAGTTTAAGCAAACGAAACCTGACAAAAGGGAAAGCACTTTTGGTAATGCTTGAAACAGCATTGAAAAAATATCAGAACAATCTTTTGACAACGGTAGAAATTATTCAGTTTCTTGTTGACGAAGTTGCCAAGAAAGTGAAAGACGAATATGCAAGAACTGAAACATTGAAAATGACAGTTGATGAAGTTGCATTTTATGATGCACTTGCAGAAAACGAAAGTGCCGTTGCGGTTTTGGGTGACGAACAGTTGAGAGAGCTTGCTTTGGAAATTGCCGACAAGATAAGAGCCAACGCAACTATTGACTGGACAATCAGAGAAAGTGCAAGAGCAAAGTTGATGGTGTTGGTTAAGCGGACATTGACGAAATACGGTTATCCGCCAGACAAACAACAGAAAGCAATTGAAACAGTTTTAAGACAAGCAGAATTACTTGCAGACAATTTAATTAATTGAAAATGGCTATTGATACCTTACAGACATTAGAAATAATTGAGGCAATGGAAAATTTCCTTGCAAGAAAAAGACCACCCGAACATATTAGACCTAAGCTGGATATTGACTACAAAATTGAAGAGCAAAGCATCATTATTTTTGAGATAAGACCCCAATGGGACAAACCCGAAATAATAAGAGAACATGGCGTAGCAAAAACAACATTTGTGAAAGCAAAAAATCAGTGGAAAGTATTTTGGATGCGGGCAGACTTGAAGTGGCATAGTTATACACCTAAACCAATCGTAAATTTTGTTGAAGAATTTATTAAACTCGTTGAAGAAGATAAACAACATTGCTTTTGGGGATGAAAAGAAATAGCCAACGCACCAAGTCAGGCACATTTGCAAGGCACACAAAGTCGACACACAAAAGCCAACCTTGCAAAAGAGCCTGTCTTGTTCCTACGCTTCGTGGGACACACTCTGCCACGGTGGACACAGAATAAAAATTTGAAGCACCAAGACGAAGGGCGAACATATAACAGGCGGTTTGGCTATATGGCGGGGCGACGAATATATGCTCAACTTTTTGTTCGCTAATCAGCATTAGTCCGGGCTTGACTTTTACTATTGAGCCGCTTCGGACGGACAGCAGCACATGCAGGTAACATAAGATTAAAAGAAATAAAAAAAAGAAGGGCTTTGTTCGGTAACCGCTCTTCGAAGTCTCCAGACTTCGAAGCCCTATGCCAAAAGTCTTTCAGACTTTTACATAAATTCTGTCAGAGACAGAAAACATACAACTTCAAAGTCTGGAGACTTTGAAGAGCGTTTTTTTCCGTTCTTGAATACACGAACCGGGGCATTGAGCAGGCCCTAACAAGCTCATAAAAAAAATCCCTCAACAATGTTGAAGGATTTTTAATTTATTCATCAGCTTTTATTATCTAAGCTTCGCTTTCATATTTTCATCAATTGCATCTAAAAATTCTTCCGTGTATAAATAATGTTCGCCATGATTTACTTTATTACCATGCACACAAATGGCCAGGTCTTTTGTCATCTTACCTGTTTCCACTGTTTCAATACAAACTGCTTCTAATACATTGGCAAAATCAATCAATGGTTGGTTGCCGTCTAACTTTCCACGAAATGCCAAACCTCTTGTCCATGCAAAGATGGAAGCAATGGGATTGGTTGATGTTGGTCTTCCTTTCTGGTGTTCCCGGTAGTGCCGTGTAACGGTTCCGTGCGCCGCTTCAGCTTCCATTGTTTTGCCATCAGGTGTAATCAAAACAGAAGTCATCAACCCCAAAGAACCAAAGCCCTGGGCAATGGTATCGCTTTGTACATCACCATCATAATTTTTACAGGCCCATACAAAATTTCCGTTCCATTTCAAGGCACTGGCAACCATGTCATCAATCAAACGGTGTTCATACACAATACCTGCTGCATCATACTGTGCTTTAAATTCTTTTTGATAAACCTCTTCAAAAATATCTTTAAAACGGCCATCGTATTTTTTAAGAATGGTATTTTTTGTTGACAGATACAATGGCCACTTTTTACTGAGAGCCATATTGAAACAGCTTCTGGCAAAACCATAAATACTTTCATCGGTATTATACATGGTCATGGCAACACCATCGCCTTTGAAATTATATACTTCAAAAACCTGTGGCTCACCACCGCCTTCGGGAGAAAAGGTCATGGTTAACTTTCCTTTGCCTTTGATCACAGTATCTGTTGCACGGTACTGATCACCAAATGCATGACGGCCAACAATGATAGGCGCCGTCCAGTTGGTAACAAGGCGTGGAATATTATTAATAACAATGGGCTCACGGAAAACAGTGCCATCCAGAATATTACGGATGGTTCCGTTAGGGCTCTTCCACATTTGTTTAAGTTTGAATTCTTCAACCCTTTGTTCATCGGGAGTGATGGTTGCACATTTAATACCAACACCGAATTCTTTTATTGCATTGGCTGCATCAATGGTTACCTGGTCATTTGTTTCATCTCTGTACTCAACACCCAGGTCATAATATTTAATATCAAGATCGAGGTAAGGGAGAATTAATTTTTCTTTAATGAATTTCCAGATGATTCTTGTCATCTCATCGCCATCCAGTTCAACAACCGGGTTGGCAACTTTAATCTTTGCAGCCATCAGTTTAATCTTTATAAATTTAATAATACAGTTAACCCCACTTTCGGGGACAGCAAATATACTACTTCGCCTATTAGATAGATTACCAAAAGAAACTTTCATGAAGCAGCTTAGCAGTACAATAGTTCTGATGCTGAATTGCTACTATTCTGCCAGTAAAGATTGGATGGTTCGGTAGAACTCTGTTTTAAATTGCTCGTAAAATTCACCCGTACCCGGACCATAAAAACCCTGGTGTACTTTTTTTACATTTCCCCTCTTATCTAAAAACAAAGTAGTGGGGAAAGAACGGATAGTTGTTAACTGAGGTAATGTTTTTTCGGTTTTTTGTTCATCGCTAACCGTTGCAGGTGCTATCAAAACAGGATATTTAATCCCGAACCGATTGATGAACTTTTGAACACTTGCTTTGGAACGGTTGAAATCGGTACTGTATTCATAAGCCAAAGCAATCACTTCAACACCTTTGCTTTTGTATTCTTTATAAAACCCGCTCAGGAACTTACTTTCATCCATACAATTGGGGCACCAGCTACCCATGAGTTGTATTACCACCACTTTATTTTTAAAGCGTGCATCGTTGATGGAAACTTTTTTTCCATTCACATCCATAAAAGTAAAATTCAGTTTGCTTTCGCCGGGTTTCAGTTGTGTAAACTGAGTGGTATCGGGCAGGGTTGCTTTTGCATTCTTAACAGCTTTCCATTTTTCCATTGCAGAAGCGCTGCTGTAAAAAGCCCCGTTCACAATTTCATTTTGTTGAACCTGTGCAGTAAACAAATAAGCATGGCTGCCATCAAAACAACTGAGGTATAAACTATCGCCGCTTACAACACCTTCTAAAAAACGATAGTCGCCGCTTGGAGTTAAAAATGTTCCGGTGACATAAGAGTCTTTTTGCTGAAACTCAGCAATGGCAGGCCTGTCTGTTCCATTTGGCCTTGTAAAACTTACCTGCCAGCGGCCAGTGATATTTTCTTTTGCAGTTGATTGAACGGGAAACCGTTCTTTGATGCCATATTGAAAAGTAACGGGCAATTCAAGATTTTTTTTACTGGTTCCTTTGATCCATTTCCCAACAAGAGATTGATCTTCTTTGATTTTTAATCTGAAAGCTGATTCAAAGAACGGCATCTCAATAAATACAGAATCAGCTTTTTGTTTTACATCATCTACCAGCAGTCTTTCACTTCCGTTGCGGATATAAAGAATTGTTTTTCCATTCTTCATGGCCACCTCAAAGTTGAAGATCAGCTCTGCTGCATCGGCCCGTTGAACTGATGCCCTGTACCAGCCTGTACGAAGTTTTGTTTGTGCTGCTGTATCCATACTCATCAATAAAAGAATGGGTACAGTAATTGCAAATAATAATTTATTCATAATGGAAGTTGCAAATTACGTATTGTGGTTAACCCTGTACATCGGTCAAATGACAAGTGGCAAATAAACAGTTATGGATGTTATACCGAAGTGAAGAGTAAAATAGTCCAACAGTTTTTCTGCCGGCATAATACCATCTAATCCCGAAATTTCGGGACTCATAGCGCCTTACGCTATTTCGTAAATCAAGATGGTATTATAAATTTTCAAACATATCTTTTGTCATAGCTGCAAGATCATATTCAGGTTTCCAGCCCCAATCCCTTCTTGCAACACTGTCATCAATGCTTTGCGGCCAGCTGTTGGCAATGGTTTGCCGGTAATCGGGTTTATAGCTGATGGTGAATCCGGGTTTGTGTTTTGCAATTTCTGCTGCAATTTCTTTGGGCGAAAAACTCATGGAAGAAATGTTGTACGAATGACGGATTGAAATCTTAGCGGCAGGTGCTTCCATCAATTCAATAGTAGCACGGATGGCATCGGGCATATACATCATGGGCAAATACGTATCTGCCTGCAGGAAACATTCAAATTTATTTTGTTCAATTGCATCATGAAAAATCTCCACTGCATAATCAGTTGTACCACCACCCGGCTCAGATTTGTAAGAGATGAGACCTGGATAACGCAAACTCCTTACATCCACACCATAACGTTGAAAAAAATAATTACACCAAAACTCACCGGCATACTTACTGATACCGTAAACAGTTGCAGGTTCAATAATGGTTTGCTGCGGGCAATTTTGTTTGGGAGATGTGGGGCCGAAAACAGCAATGGAGCTGGGCCAATATACTTTGTGCAATTTTTCTTCTCTGGCAATATCCAGCACATTCAGCAACCCGGTCATGTTGAGATTCCAGGCAAGGTGTGGATTTTTTTCACCCGTTGCAGAAAGTATTGCAGCCAGTAAATAGATCTGTGTAATGTTTTGCCTGATCACCTGTACATGCAGCATTTCTTTATTCATTACATCCAGACTTACGTAAGGGCCTGTACCTTCCAGTAAAGGGTTTTGCTCCCTCAGATCAGAAGCAATTACATTTTGATTACCATACATTTTACGGAGTGCCAATGTAAGTTCAACACCAATTTGCCCGGAAGCACCGATGACGAGGATTTTTTCTTTTACCATAACAAGCAATTATAAAGTCAAATTTCAAATTCCAAATCCCAAATTCCAAATCTGATATCTCACGGCTTTAAATCATAATTTCCAACCTCCATTGCTATCAGCACCAAATCTTACCTTTACGGCATGGAAAATTTTCTGAAAGATCTCTTTGCCCATCAATCGTATGATGAAAATAATTTTTTCCTCATTGCAGGACCCTGTGTTGTTGAAAGTGAAGAATTAGTGATGGAAGTGGCAGATAAAGTTTCTACTGTATGTAAAGAGCTTGGCATTCCTTACATTTTCAAAGCATCCTACCGCAAAGCAAACAGAACCAGCGCCTCTTCTTTCACGGGGCTGGGTGATGATACAGGTTTACACCTGATTGATAAAGTGCGTAAAACATATCAACTTCCTGCAACATCCGATATTCATGCGCATGAAGAAGCAGCTATGGCTGCTCCTTATTTAGATGTGCTGCAGATCCCTGCTTTTCTTTGCCGCCAAACCGATTTGTTACTTGCTGCTGCCGCAACAGGAAAAATTGTAAATGTGAAAAAGGGACAGTTTCTCAGTGGTCCATCCATGAAGTTTGCTGTTGAAAAAATTCAAAAAGCCGGTAATAATAAAGTGATGCTGATTGAGAGAGGAAACACATTCGGTTACCAGGATTTGGTTGTTGATTACAGGAATATTGCCTGGATGAAAGAACTGAATGTGCCGGTGATTATGGATTGTACACATTCATTGCAACAGCCCAATCAAACAAGCGGTATTACAGGTGGTAATCCTCAGCTGATAGGAACAATTGCCAAGGCTGCTATAGCAACAGGCGCTGATGGATTGTTTATTGAAACACATCCCAACCCTGCCGTTGCAAAAAGTGACGGTGCTAATATGCTGAAGTTAGACAGATTGAAAGAGCTGCTTGAACAATTGGTGAAGATCAGGAAAGCGGTCTGAAGACAGGTAAAACCGCTTAATGGGTTTTGGAATGACTTTTAAATTTTGCTGGGTAAAATCCCGAACTCTTTTTTAAATGCCAGTGAAAAGTTACTGAGGTTGGTATATCCTAATTGCAATCCTACTTCTTTTACGGTGTACTGCCCGGTCAATAATAATGAACGGGCTTTTTGCATACGGTTTTTCTGGTAATACTCGTAAATACCGGTACCATATACTTTTTTAAAAGCCGTTTTCAATTTTGAAACACTCATGCCCGCTCCGGCAGCCAATGTGATGATGGTTGGCGGTGGCTGGTTGAAATCCCTTACCAGCAAAGATTCTATCTCCATCAGTTTACTCAGATCCGCAGGTTTCATTTTCTTTGGAACACTATCATCCATATTCTTCATATTGCTGAATAATTTCGAAAGAAAATGTTCCAGTAAAAGCATAATACGGTTCTTAATAATCATTTTCTGTATGGGATGGTCGGCCTCTGTTTGAAATACCTCATCAAACAATATTCTGTGTTGCGCATCAAAGGGTTCGGGATGTGTTAATGAATTTCCAAACGAAGTAAAATTTGAAAGGGTTTTCAACTCATCAAAACGATTGAGGTTATTTTTCAGCCATTCTTCGGGAAGCAGGATGCTGATTACCTTGGCTTTTGTTTTTGCCGGTACGGTATAGTTCGCATCACTTTGACTTGATGAAAGTGCTATGCCTGCACGGCGCTTGCTTTTTTCTTCTGTTTGTTTGCCGTTCTTAACAATTTGCACCGGGCCCCTCAGCTCCACATCATTAAAATGAAGAACACAGAAATACTCTTTTGATTTCTCCCGTTTGAACACAACATCCGTATGAAAATGAATATCTGAAATCAGCGCCTGCAAACCATTTGGTAATTCAATCACCTGCATATACCCTTCACCAAACGAAGGAGGAAAAACAAGGTGGCCTTCTTTCAACTCAACCTGCAATTTTAACGACAGGTAATGAAGGAATTCCTTGTAATCTTTATATTCCAATTGCAATTCAACCAAAGTGATGAAGTTTAAATAACTGAAACAATCAGTTACTGCTGAACTTTGATGGCTCCTGTTTCATGTGCTTTTTAAAAGCTGTTGTAAAATTACTCATATTACTGTAACCAATCTTTTCAGCTACCTGTTTAACCGAATACTTACTTGAAGTGAGTAATTCACCTGCAAGCTGCATTCTTTTTTGCTGATAGTATTCATAAATAGGAAGGCCAAAAACTGATTTAAACAGTTTCTTCAGCTTGGTGGAACTCATGGTTGCTTTTCTTGATAATTCTTCAATTGATCTTGGCTTATCTGAAAAATTTTCTACCAGCATCTTTTCAATATTCAAAACAGTATAAATATCATCCCGTTTAATATTGCTTTGAACATCGGCCAGTGATACACGGGAATGAATTCGTGTAAAAAAGCGTTCCATCAGCAACTGAACCCTGTTTTGTATGTATAATTGCGGAAGAGGTGTATCAGGATCTTCCTGCATAATTTCATTCATCAACTCATAATATACCTTATCCAGCGGCTCCATATTAAAACTCCTGCTTTTTAATGCAATATAAGCAGGCAAAATATCATCAAACAATTCAATACCCATCAACTTGCCCAACCACTCTTTCGGAATGAGGATATTCACACCTTTATAAACGGTTCCTTTTGTTCCAAGATAATACCAGTCGAACAAAGAACTGGTGAGGTATGCAACGGCAATTGTTTCTTTTTTCTTTTCCAGCACATCCTCTCCAATACCTATGGAAATTTCTCTTTCAACAATCAGCTCATCAAAGTGAAGTATATAATATTCATCTCCCACTCTCTTTCTGCGAACAAACCAGTCTGTATTGATTTTACAATTAATAATATTTACATACAAACCGTTTGGTAATTGAAAAATCCTGTAGTAACCGCTTGCTTTTTCTTCCGGGAAAAAAAACATGTTATCTTCTACCTTAACGCCCAAGCTTGCTGCAAAATCCTGAATCAACTTACTGTAACTGGAATGTATGAACTCAAATGAATACATAAAGAGATTGTTCTCTCAAATTAATCAATCAAAAAGTAAAAAACAACGAAAATTTAATTTAATACCGAACGGGGTTCCTTTTGCTGAACCAGATGTATTGCCGCACATTCATCCAGAAAGCAATAAAGAAGTAAATAATGAGCGGGGATCCCATGGTGAGAAAAGAAATATAGATAAAGTATTTACGGATGGTACTGGTGGCAACTCCCATTTTTTCGCCCAACCATGTACAAACCCCAAAAACATTCCATTCTATGATACGACGCAAACTACTCATAGCAAAATTTTTTACCTGTTAAAGATAGATCATTCAAGAATTCTTTCATACAGCTCACTTAAAAAATTGCTGATAAATTGGTAAATTCGCACCCTTATTCAATTGCAGATTTGCAATTGCAGATTTAAGAGCAGCCTTTTTGCATCAGGCACACCTCAAATCTGCAATCAATTGAAGCTAAAATCTAAAATTCAAACACATGGTATTTGATCTCGACCTCATTAAAAAATTGTACAGTGAAATGCCCGCTAAAGTGGATGCAGCCCGTAAAGCGTTGGGGCGCCCTCTTACACTGGCAGAGAAAATATTATTTGCCCACCTTTGGAAAAATGTGGAAGCCAAAGACTTTGAAAGAGGTAAAGCTTATGTAGATTTTGCCCCCGACCGTGTAGCCATGCAGGATGCCACTGCCCAAATGGCTTTATTGCAGTTTGATACAACCGGTCGCAAAACAGTAGCCGTTCCCTCTACTGTTCATTGCGACCACCTCATTGTTGCCAAACAGGAAGGCAAAACAGATTTGGTAAAAGCTGTAACAGATAATGAAGAGGTTTATAATTTCTTATCTTCTATCTCCAATAAATATGGCATTGGCTTTTGGAAACCCGGTGCCGGTATTATTCACCAGGTAGTGCTGGAAAACTATGCTTTCCCCGGCGGAATGATGATTGGTACCGATTCTCACACGGTGAATGCCGGTGGTTTGGGTATGATTGCTATTGGTGTAGGTGGCGCCGATGCATGCGATGTAATGGCAGGTTTAAGCTGGGAACTCTTGATGCCAAAGTTGATTGGTGTAAAACTAACCGGTAAATTAAATGGCTGGACGGCTCCTAAAGATGTGATCTTAAAGGTAGCCGGTATCCTCACTGTAAAAGGTGGAACAAACGCTATTGTTGAATATTTTGGCGAAGGTGCAACAAGTATGAGCTGTACCGGAAAAGGAACCATCTGTAACATGGGTGCCGAAATTGGTGCAACCACTTCAACGTTTGGTTATGATGAAAGCATGAGCCGTTACCTCAAAGCAACAGGCCGGACAGAAGTAGCTGATGCTGCCGACAAAATAAAAGAATATTTAACCGGTGATGCGGATGTTTATGCAAATCCTGAAAAATATTTCGACCGTGTAATTGAAATTAATTTGAGTGAATTGGAACCGCATTTGAACGGGCCGTTTACCCCAGACTTAGCAACGCCTATTTCTCAAATGAAAGAAGCCGCTGCTAAAAATGGCTGGCCCACAAAAATTGAAGTGGGGCTGATTGGCAGTTGTACCAACTCTTCTTATGAAGATATCAGCCGTGCAGTTAGCTTAGCTGAACAGGTAAGTACAAAAGGATTGAAATTAAAATCTGAATTCACCATTACCCCCGGCAGTGAACAGGTACGTTATACCATTGAAAGAGATGGCTTCTTAGATACATTTGAAAAAATTGGAGCTACTGTATTTGCCAATGCCTGCGGCCCTTGTATTGGCATGTGGGAAAGAGTGGGTGCAGAGAAAGCAGAAAGGAATACCATCGTTCATTCCTTCAACCGAAATTTTGCAAAAAGAGCAGATGGAAATCCAAATACATTGGCATTTGTTGCAAGTCCTGAATTGGTAACTGCATTAGCCATTGCAGGTGATCTTACGTTTAATCCCATTACTGATTCATTGATGAATGATAAAGGTGAAATGGTGAAACTGGATCCACCAAGTGGTTACGAATTACCAATCAAAGGTTTTGCAGTTGAAGATGCAGGTTACCAGGCTCCTGCTGAAGATGGCAGTACTGTTGTGCTTGATGTGAAGGGCGACAGTAAACGTTTACAGTTATTATACCCATTTGCTGCATGGGAAGGAACCGATTTGAAAGGATTGAAACTCCTCATTAAAGCAAAAGGAAAATGTACAACCGATCATATTTCTATGGCTGGTCCATGGTTGAAATTCCGTGGTCATTTGGATAACATCAGCAACAACATGCTGATTGGTGCGGTGAATTTCTTCAATGAAAAAACAGACAGTGTAAAGAATCAGTTAACAGGTGAATATGGTACTGTTCCCAATACACAAAGAGCTTACAAAGCTGCGGGTGTTGGAACGATAGTAGTTGGTGATGAAAACTATGGCGAAGGTTCTTCAAGAGAACATGCGGCGATGGAACCACGCCACTTGGGCGTTCGTGTGGTATTGGTAAAATCATTTGCACGTATCCACGAAACGAATTTGAAAAAGCAGGGAATGCTGGCATTAACTTTTGCCAACAAAGAAGATTATGATAAAATTCTTGAAGATGATACTATTGATGTGGAAGGATTGATTGCATTCACTCCCGGCAAAGCATTGCAACTGGTATTGAATCATGCAGATGGAAGCAGTGAAACCATACAGGTAAATCATAGTTACAATGCACAGCAGATACATTGGTTCAAAGAAGGTGGAGCGCTGAATGTTATTCGTAATGAATTTGTGAAAGGATAAGCAATTCTTTTGTCACCCTGAGCTTGTCGAAGGGTTGCAAAAGGATAATGTTATGGTCGGGACGCTTCAAGCGACCTGAACGATAAATCAAACGAATCCCGCCCAATGGCGGGGTTTTTATTTCCCAACCTGCTTCCATCTTTTCTTTTTAATTTTAAACCATGAGTGAAGGTGCAAAAAAATACAGGCTTGATAAAACAGCTTTCCAGGCGATGAGTGTGGAAGAGGCAGATGCACATTATGGCTATTGGAAAAATAAATCTTATACTAACTTGCTTTAATAATTCCGAATTTAAAATTTAATAAAGAATTCATATCGTTTACCCTGTCATTAACGTTTTGGAAAAATATTTCCACCGCATTTTCAAAGCAGGTATAGCTGGCATAGTATTTATTTTTTATTACTTTCTTTTTAAAGTAACGCCATAGTCGTTCTATCAGATTTAAATTGGGGCTGTAGGGTGGTAAATAAAGAAG
>CAMTVU010000081.1:0-23783 GCA_947085245.1 uncultured Chitinophagaceae bacterium
AATGGATAAATACTCATTGGTTTTTTCTAATGCTGCAAGAGCCTGCAGACTTAACGTTTTTTTTCATGATGAAAGTAAATTTTAAGATTAAAAAATAATCTGCAATTTACAAACTCTAAAACTCATCGCCTGAAAAGGCGATGTTAGTTCAACACGCTAATTTATGTTATAAAACGCTTCCTTGCAAGAAAAAGTAAATTGAAAATCAATATTTTATTATTCGCCTTTTTGTATTGTTATTGCAGCAATACAAATTTCAATAAACGACAATAACCGTTTAGAAACGGTTGCACACATTTCTTACAGAGCTCATTGATGTTGTAGTTACGCCGAATTCCTCGCCGCATTAATAATCCCAAACGAACTGCGGATAATGAGCTTTTCATACACTTCTTTAAAAGCTGTTTGTGCACCCGGCTCATTCATTTGCCTGCATTTGGCAATGGCGTATTGCTGAATGGTAATGAGCGGCATCACTATCCGTTCACGCATTTGAATAGACAATTGTTCAACGGGATAATCTTCCATCAACTCTGTTTTGCCGCTCAGCAGCAGTACATATTTTTTGGTGAGTTCATATTCGTTGTAAATCTTTTGCCATATTTCTCCATACACCGGGTGCTGCGATAAATATTCTGTAAGCGGAAAGAAACATTTCTTCATGGCCATTTCACAATTATCCATGAGTGTTTTTATGAAGAGTGAATTGTTGTAGAGTTTTTTTACTTCATTAAAACGTCCCTGCTCGTCCATTGCTTTTAAGGCGGCGCCTACTCCATAATAACCGGTTACGTTTTGTTTAAGCTGGCTCCACGCACCTACATAAGGTATGGCACGGAGGTCTTTCAATTCAAGTCTTGATGAACCGCCACGTTTTGCAGGGCGGCTGGCAATATTTGTTTCACTGTAATATTTCAGCGGGCTTACATCAACAAGATATTGCATAAAGTAAGGATGATTTTTTAAATCAATATATGCATCGTAACTTTTTTGTGCCACTTCAAGAATAAGTTCTTCTTCCTCTTTCTGCAAAGTAACCTTGGATGATGCAAACAAATCATTGCTGATGCCTGCGTTGAGCAATTGTTCAATATTAAACTGTGCTGCATCATGCGTACCAAAGTTGGAGCTTACGGTTTGTCCCTGTATGGTTAACTGAATTTCTTTGTTGGAAATATTTTTGCCCATGGATGCGTAGAACTTATGTGTTTTACCTCCGCCTCTTGCAGGAGGACCGCCACGTCCATCAAAAAATACTACATCAATACCGTATTGTTTTGAAATTTGTGTAAGTTCTTCTTTTGCTTTGTAAATACTCCAGTTGGCCATGAGGTAACCGCCATCTTTTGTTCCATCGCTAAAGCCGAGCATAATTGTTTGTTGCTTACCCCTGCGTTGTAAGTGTTGTTTGTAAACAGGATGCTCATACAATTGCTGCATTACTGCTGAAGCATGCTGCAAATCTTCAACCATTTCAAATAAAGGAACAATATCAATATTCAGTTCTTCTTTATTCCATCCGCTGAGCATGAGCAGTTGAAAAACTTCCATTACATTTACAGTGCTGGCACATTGGCTGATGATGTAACGGTTGCAACCATCTTTACCATTTGATTGCTGAATGGTTTTGATGTTTTTCATTACATTTAATGTTTCCTCAACCAGCTCATCCGGTGCTTTGTTTTCTTCATCCACTTTATAACCGGGTAAATAATCAAAACTTACAGGGGATTGTTTTGAGGCAATAGCCGACAATACTTTTCCATGCACGGAGCTGTCCTGGCGTATATCAAGTGATGCAAAGTGCAAACCAAATAACTGCACACGGCCAATGAGCTGCTCAACTAATTGCTGAAACAATCCATTGTGCTGGTGAATAATAATACTCCTGATCTCAAACAGTGTATCAAGAACTTCTTCTCTTGTTAAGCTTGTTGTATGGCCGGGGATAAAAATATTATCGTATAATTTATTTTCAAGCCCGGTCAGTAAAAGATCAACTCCTTCAAATGTGAGGCGGCGTTTGAGTTTGCGGACATCTAAGTAATAACATTTGATGATTGATCCACGTAACAATTCAGCAACTTTTAAAGTAATATCAGTTGTTACAAAAGGGTTGCCGTCTCTGTCGCCACCGGGCCAAAAACCCATACGGATCAATGGTTGATTAAAATCAATTCCCAACTGCAATTGATTTTTGAGCGATGTGTAAATTTTTCCTGCCGCAGTATAAAACACATTTTCCAAATACCAGATCAAACTCACAGCCTCATCATAAGGCGTTGGTTTTTGTTTTTTCAGAAAAGGGGTTTTACCCAACTGTTGCAAAAAAGTATTGATCTGGCTGGTATTATTTTCAGCCAATGCTTTTGAAAGATCGTGGATGATACCAAGAACAGAGCCGGGATAAAATTGTGTTGGATGCGCCGTTAATACCAAACGTACACAATAATCAGCCAGTTTTTTATTGAGCTCTTCTTCTTTGTTATGCTGTTGCACATCATTGAGCAGTTGTTTTATTGTACCTGCTCCCTGCATATCATGTATTTCACGGAAGGAGGCATCTTCCAGTGCATCAAATAATACAATCTGGCGTTCCACATATTGTACAAAATGAAACAGCCTGTCTATCCGCTGCTGTTCAGTTTTATAAGAAGTATGACGGGTAAAAAATTCTTCAATAATCTCAAAGGGACTATGTTTCTTTTTATAACCATCCTCGCATTTGGTTAAAAGAAGCGACAAAAGAATTCCTGTCCGTTCTATACGGTGAAACGGTAATGAAGTAAATAAACTGTTATAAAGCTGAAATTTTATCCCAACTAAATTTTTAAACTGCTGCAGCCCGGCTGCTTGTGAATATAACATAGTGTTCCTGTTTTTAAAAAAAGCAGGCAATCGTAAGGGGCGTAAGATAAAAAGAAATGGAGGGCTGAAAAAATTTGTTTCATTAATAAGACCTTATTCCCGGTGCTTTTATCAAAGATCGGTCATAGCGATGACAGATTGAGAAAAAGAAGCGTATAATGAATATTCGTTAGTATAAGAGTCTGTTTAAAAATAGAATTTTGATTCACCATGTAAGCCGTTGGTGGGGACACCAACGGCGGCGGCCCGCCGTGGTCGGTGTCCCCACCGACCACTGTTAGCCCAATTGGAAATTCATAGAATCATTTTAAACAGCTTCTATGAAAGCTGCTGAGTTTGTTTTTCAACGGCTCATCAATTGTATTGGCAATACTGCTTCCATAGCATTTCATGTTTGCTGTTTACTTCTTGTTGAGAAATAATTGTAAAGCGCCTGAGTTTTGCGATGCAGCAATTGCCATTGAATTTCCGAAGGGAAATTGTACCAACCCTTTTCCATTACCGGGAATAAATATTCCGCTTTGCAATATTGACAATGGGGTAAAATCTTTTTTACCGTTTCCCTGCAAAACAACTCCGTTTGATGCATCGTAACGGCCAAGATAAGGATGCATACTGTATTCATTGCCGTTTAATACAATATCAGGATTGCCATCCCCATTAAAATCATTCACCACTATTCCATATACCGGGCTCCATTGTGCAGGAGAAGGAAGCAGATGAATTTCAAACTGAAAGTTGCCTTTATTCTCGATCCATACGGAATTGAAATTAGTAGCTTTTAATTGCAATTCGCCATCCCTGTTGAATGTGCTCATCACTGTTTTCATATCGGCTTTTGCATAGGAAGTAAAATCGGGAAATTGTTTTTTGATGGATGGAATTTCTTCGGCCAGTTGATCACGGTAAGCAACAGGGAACTCCTGTTTGGGGCCGTGTAAAGTTGCAGGTGTCCATTTGCTGAAGAGTGCATCCCAGCGGTTGTTATTGTTGTAATCTTTGGCATATACAGTTACCGGTTCTTTTTCATTGCCATTGTAATACCCGTTTGTTCCGTAATTACCCACCACATAATCCATATCGCCATCCTTATCAAGATCAGCAGCGGTAATGCAGTTCCACCAGCCTTTTTCATTGTCGGTTAATGTTGCTTGTTTTAGTAACCTGCCTTTTTCATTTTTAAAGAAATGAATGCCCATCCATTCGCCTGTTATTATTAAATCGGGATCGCCATCATTATCTGCATCACTCCATGTTGCATCGGTAATTAACCCAATTGATTTTAACTCAGGAGCCACTTCATCTGTAACCAATGTAAATTTTATATTTCCCTTTTTTGAATCATTGCGTAACAAATAGCCATTCTCAGGTTTTGGATATTCACCCGGTATAACTCTTCCTCCAACAAAGAGATCCATATCGCCGTCTTTATCATAGTCGGCTTCTTTCACAGCGCCTTTGCATGCATAATTGGCGGGGATTGCAGTACTGTCGTAAACAAAATTTCCTTTTCCATCATTGGTATAAAAACGGTCTGCATAATACTTATCTTCTTTGAGCAATTGATACCCGCCACTTGTAATATAAACGTCAAGGTCTTTATCATTGTCTGCATCAAACAAACAAAGCGATGCATCATCAGCAAGTTCATTTGAATTTGCAGTGAATTTTTTTTGCAGAAATGTTTGATTGGGTTGCTGCAGGTAAATAATTGCAGCATCTATTGCCGTACCTCCAACAATAAGGTCAGCCAGTCCATCGCCGTTGATATCTCCGGCAGCTAATGGCGGGCCGTATTGAGAAAGTTTATGCGGCAACTGGCGTTGTAAATTAAAATCAACAAAATCATATTCTCTGTGCCGGAAGTTTATACCGGCTTTGGTTGTAATATTTGTAAACCAGTTGCCGGTTGCCACCAGGGGTTGTTGTTCAGTATTGAGAACCGCTGATGCAGATTGACTGATGAGCATGGTTTGATTGGCAATGACATTGGTGAGAATTTCTTTTTTGCCATTGGGCCAAAGCACAACAATGGAATCAACTGTTTCAATACTATCCAAACCAAAGTGCATGATGTTTTCAACACTGCTCATGTAGCCACGGTAAGGTGTATGTTCTGCTACCTGTTGCCCGCCTTTATAATACAAATGTGCAATGGTGCCAATGCCGTTGATGTTGGAAGTACTGCCACGGAATTGAATGCGTAAATAATTCTTTTTTTGTTTTGATTTGTTTACCTGATTTTCCAGGAGTGTTGCTTCCATGTTGGTGTTGTTGATGACCACATCCATATCACCATCACGATCAAAATCGGCATAAGCAATACCGGCAGAGAAAGTAGGAATGTTCCAGCCCCAGTCAATTGTTTTATCTGTAAAGGTTAAGTCTTGATTGTTGTGGTAAATGTAGTTGCTGATTTGTACAGGCGGAAGTTTTTGCAGAAGCTGATTCAAGCCCATACTTTGATTCTGATCACGGTAGGCAATAAAGTTAAGATCAGTAATATCTTTCGGCAAACCATTTGTGGTCATCAAATCTTTATAGCCATCATTATCTGCATCAACCAATAATGCAGCCCAGCTCCAATCTGTATGCGGAACTCCGCTGTAATAAGCAATTTCACTGAAAATGGGAGAGCCGGTTGAATCATCTTCCAGCATACGTGGCCCCCGGTTCAGTTGTAATGTATTTCTTACTGTTTGATAAGGGAAATTAAATTGAGCCGAATATAAATACCAGTTATAATCAACCGGGTTCATCATCATCTTCTGCCGGTAATTGTCTTCCGGCATCATATCCATTTCAACAATATCAATCAAGCCATCATTATTAATATCGCCTGCATCGTTTCCCATGGCATTTAAACTGCCGTGTTTAAAATATTCATTGTTGCGGTTGGTAAAAGTTCCGTTCCTGTTGTTGATGTAAAGCAGGTTGCCGCTGAGATAATCATTGCTTACATAAACATCTTTCCAGCCATCTTTATTTATATCCAGTATTGAAATGCCCAAACCGTTTCCTTCCCAGGTAATACCCGCTTCTTTTGAAACATCTGTAAACACGGGGTGCTGCAGTATATTGTTCCAATCGTTACGGTAAAGTTTGTCATTGGTAAATCCGCTGCCATCTGTTCTGATCTTTCGGAAAGTATTAGGATATTCCTGGTTGAGATCATTCACTACAAGGTACACATCCAGGTCACCATCATTGTCATAGTCAAAAAAAGCAGCTGTATGCGTACTCACTGTATCAACCAAACCATAAGCGGCAGCGTTTTCTTTAAAGGCGGGAATACCTGTTGACTGATCAACACCTTTATTAATGTATAACACATCTTTCTTCAGTTCAGCTGTTTGCCATGCAGCTGCACAAACATAAATATCAAGTAACCCATCATTGTTGATGTCAACAACTGTTGCACCACGGCTCCATTTCTTTTCACCTCCAACACCGGCTTTGTCTGTTACATCTTCAAACCTGAAGTTGCCACGGTTGAGGTAAAGTTTGTTTGATTGAAGGGAAGAAGTAAAATAAATATCGGGCAGGCTGTCGTTATTAAAATCGCCAATGCCCACACCGCCACCATTGTAGAGATACTGGTAGTTGATCATGTTCAGTATTTCATTTTCAACAATTGCATTGTTGAAAGTAATACCGCTTTCAGAACTTTTGATCTCACGGAAAAGCGGAATTTCCTTTTGTTTACAGGAGTTAAAAATCAGCAGCAGTACTGAACCAAGCAAAAGCAGTTGTTTCATTTTCGGAAATTATGTGCCGAAATTAAGGTAAAATACAAAGCTTGTAAGGTTTTGAAGGGGCAGTTAACCTTTTGCATTGTCAGCATTACTGCCTATTCCTGTTTCGGCTGAGCGCAAGTAAAACCAAACCTGTAAACATGCTGATAGCAGCAAACAGTAACAGATAATTTGCGTAAGGAATATCGGTAAACCGGATAGCAGCAATTCCCTGCAACATTAATATCATTTCATTGAGCAGCACACCGGCAATAAAAATCCATATTCCTTTTTTTGCCCGGTTTTTTTCAATGGAAACAAGCTGGCTCTGTGCAAAATATCCAAGTATAAAAATGGATACAAAACCCAGCAACACCAGGTGAAGAAAACCGATGATGATAGGGCGGATGCCAAACGCATATTTATTTAATTCAGGAATGGCTGAGAAAGCCTGCAGAATAATCTTAATGATAAATGCAAGAATGGAAAACGACCACAACCATTTTACAAGAGGATGTATGGTTGACTGCAGAATGTGCTTTAACTCATACGCCAGCCCAATGAAAAGATAAACAGCAAATAATTGTATAATAGCTGCTGCTGCGCCGGCATAATGCATCCAGTTGGGTAAACGCATCCACATCATAGATAAAAACCATGCAGGAACCAATGATATAATTAATAATACAAAGAAGCGGTGTGTGACTTGTTTTTGAACAATACTCATCCATTTGCCGGCATATACAAACAAAAGTCCAAGTATGGTAAACAGGAACCATCCATTGTATTGGAAATGAAGATAAAAATACACTGATCCGAAATACCAGCTTTGGTGCATGATTTTGTTCAGCATTAAAAAAGCCAGTGCAAATGTTCCCAGTGCTGAAGCTACATTACAGATCAACGCTGCATAAAACCATTTCTTTTCAAAGGAGAGGTTGATATTGTTCCTTATCATTCCCCATGCAATCAACGCAAACCAGAAGGAAACCAGGATGGACAGGGTTGAAAAGGCAATGGAAGGAGCGGCATAACCCATAAAGGGAAATGTGAAAAGCATACCGTAACTGCTCAGTTGCTGTAACCATAATATCCTGCTAAACTGCTTTGTTTGTTTTTCATTGGGCTGTAATATATGTATGATGCCAATATATAAAGCAAGCGTAACCCATCCTGCAAAAGCAAAGTGAGAATGCCCATGCAGCAAGTGTTTATGATCAACTGCAGGAAGGGGAAATAAAATTTTGTAGCGCAAAAGAACACCAACTGCTGCAAGTACTGTAAAGTTGAGGATGGCCAGTTTCGACCATTTCTGAGTAAACGTCATACGAATGAAAAAAAATGAATCAATGGAAATAATTTGCAGTAAATATCCATAAAAAATTATCGGGTTAATTTATATCAACCGGCGACTTGCCTATATTGGCAGGCAGGTAATAATTTTTAAGTTTATAGTATCTCACAAATAAAAACAAAAATAAAAGAACAGATGAAAGCGGCTTATGATTTAAATCACATTAACAATACACTTTTCCTTTTTCAATTTTCAATTCTCCTCTTTCCTGCATTTGACGGATGGAGCGTATAACGGTTTCAACCCGCAAACCTGTCATATCAGCAATCTGCTGGCGGGTAAGATCAACTTTTAATAAATCGCTGTTTATAATCCCATGACTTTTTTTGTATTCCTTCAGCAGGGTACTTACACGGTGCAATGGCCCGTATGAAGAAATTTCTTTCGACATGAGTGATTTAAAACGAAGCCTGCCTGCCAGTGTTTGTGTAAAACAGAAATGAATTTCAAAATTATCTTTCAGTAACTGCAGAAAATTTTCTTTCTTTAAACGTATAATGGTACAATCTGTATCAGCAACGGCGCTGGCAGGATAACCGGCCCCATCAAAAAGGGGAGGCTCTCCAAAACTTTCGCCTGCTGTAAAAAATCCCTGGATGAATTCCCTGCCTTCTTCATTGCAATTACACATCTTAATTTTTCCCTCCACTACCTGGTAGTAAAAGTGTGCCTGTTCGCCTTCCCGAAAAAGAACATGTCCTTTTTGCAGCTTATGAAAAGTGGCGCCCCAGGCAAGGAGGAGGTCAACATCAATAATACAGTGATCTGGTTTTTGCATTACATTGGCAAAGTAAACGGGTTTATAGCCAGCCTGGATGATCTTCGGCAATTTTTAGTATGATAAAGATCATATTTTTTGCTGAAATTAATATCCTACTTGCACCTTCAAATGAGAGGCTGTTTTTTTGGAAGTCTTTTTCACATTATGACTTCAATCATAAAGTTCTTTCTTTTCTCATAGTAATCTTGTGGCGTCATTTCATTATTTAAAATTTAAAAAAGCATGAAAAAAATTCTTATTGCATTGAGTTTCATTGGATTCATTTATGCCTGTGGCAACAATTCCTCAGGTAATCAACAACAAGCAGCAGATAAAACGGATGCATCCTCCTACGATCCTGAAAGAGGTGCCGGAAAATTTACAAATGTTGAAGTAAAGCCTGAGCTGGATGTAGCAATGGCAGATGCAGGGCAAAAAGTATATGAAATAAAATGTGCAAGTTGCCATAAACTCACTGATGAGAAATTAGTAGGGCCCGGTTGGAAAGGAGTTACTTCCCGTCATAAGCCGGAATGGATCATGAACTTCTCCACAAATCCCGATGAAATGCTGAACAAAGATCCCAAAGCAATGGCTCAGCTTGAGCTCTGCTTAGTTCGTATGCCCAACCAGAGTTTAACTGATGATGATGCCCGCCATGTATATGAATTCATGCGTAAGAATGATGGCGTGAAATAAAAAGTATGAGGTATGAAGTGTTCATGTGTTGGCAGAAAGGCACAATAGACTCCCTGCTGCTTTCAAGAATCCATATAACAGACATGCCACCGCCAAAACATGAAACTTTTAATAACTGTAAAATAAAGTTTATGCAACAAAAATTTCTTTTACTCATTGGCAGCATTGTTATAATTACCATACTGGCCAGTGGTTCTTGTAATAAGCCTCCGTATTATCTGCCTTATAAAAATGTGAAAGGTTTTGTAATTGGTAGTGAAACTTGCACAGGCAATCCTGATGATGAATATTGGCTTGTTGACTTGACCTTCAGGGCCAACACACCTCAATATGGCGACACATTATTACTTAATGGTGCAACATATACAAACGTTGTAAAAACAAAAGGGTTGAGAGACCTGAAAGCAGTTGGCAAACGGGTTTCAATTGATTTTGACACAATAACCAGTACTAAAATTGAAACCACAGGCTGCACGGTTTCTAATCCTGTTACCTACAAATTAAAAGAAATATTTGTAATAAATCTATTTGAAATGCTTTAAACTATCAATCATGAAACTAATTCTTCTTTCTGCTTTTATGAGTCTTATTGCCACAACTATAAATGCACAAATTATCACCCGCTACATAACACCCGATAGCTTATCGGCAATTATCCCAGGCTACGTAGAAGTCAGCAACATCAATACAAAAGCCATTACTTATAATCCACCAACACCCCCAACTCCACCTCCACCGATTGATGAAGACACAACCAATGAAGGCAATGGAGTTTATTACTATGGTACCCCACTTTCAGTAAATGTATCTATGAGTGATGGTAATTATACAACGACCTCCCAGGGTAAAGTTTGGACATGCCGCATAAGTATTCCCAATGCAAAAAACATTGGTCTCCTTTTTAACCAGTTTAACCTTTCTCCAAATGCTGAAATGTATATTTACAACAGCGTGGGGTCTATACTAAAAGGTAAAATAAAAAAAGAGCATTTTACTTATGGAAATACAGTGACCATCTCTTCCATTCAGGGAAACGCTCTGATTATTTACTTGATTGAAAGAGGTAATACAGGCATATTCCAAAGCAGTATATCAATTTCCAAAATCATTGCAGGGTATTTAGATTTGCTGGAAAGTGATAGCACTTCCTCTCCTGCAGCCAGATTATCCTTCTGTGGCACTTCTGTTAACTGCATTCCACATGTACAATGTTATCAGGAGAAGATGTTTTCAGCCAGAGCGGTAGCAAGATGGTTTAAAATAAGTGGTGGTCAATGCAGTGGAACTTTGATTAATAATGAAACCAGCAATGGCAGGGCATATTTTTTAACCGCTTTTCATTGTGTGGATGAAAACGATAATGGACAGTTAGAACAGAGCGAAATTGATGACTTGCAATTTGCCTCCTTCCAGTTCCTGTTTTGGAGAACACAATGTAATGGCAACGTTAATAACAGGGGTATAGAATTTGATGGTGCAATATTACGAGCATCTTCCCGTGCATCAGATGTAGTGCTTTTAGAGCTAATAGAGCAACCTGGCATCGGCGATAGGGTAAACTATGCAGGATGGAACAGAACAACCAATGCACCGAATGATTATCTTTCATACATTATCCATCATCCTCATGGTGCAGATATGCGGTTAACTACAACAAGACGGGTAAGGACACACCCTTTTGCCTGGAATTACTGGCAAACTAATTATAGTTCTGGCGTTGTAACAGGAGGTTCATCCGGCTCTGCTTTATTCAATGAAAATGGTCAGATAGTGGGTCAACTAAAAGGTGGTGCAAGCTGTTGTAATTATACTGATTTTAGTGACCGATTTGGTAAGTTCGACAGGTCGTGGGGAGGTGCTGGATTACAAACATGGCTATCTCCGAATCAAAATCTGCAAGCTACAGGATTATTAAATCTTACAGATATACCAATAAATGGGCCCGGCACAATTGCTTGCACTACGCCAGCACAATTCAGTACATTACCTAATCTTTTAGATGTAACTTATGAGTGGTCTGTAACAACAGGTCTTCAAATTGTTAGCGGTCAGGGAACATCAACTGTTACCATATCAGGATTCCCTAATAACAATGTAGGCTCTGGATTTTTAACTCTAACACTTCGTTCTCCTACAAAAGGAGAAACCAGAATTTATACAGTTTCAAAACAAGTTTTTATAAGCAATGGTTCAGTTTTGGGGACTTATAATTCCCCTACTAATGATGTTCAGCCACTTGCTCCATTCACTCGTTTTAATCAGGTAACAAATAACACATGTATAAGTGTTGCAACAAATATGACAATACCTGCTGGTTCAACTGTTTCTTGGAGTGGCCCCGCAAACACAAGTGAAATAATATGGAGTCAATCTGGAAATAATGTGAACATTTACTTTAGCGGGTTAGACCAAACTATTGTTTTAAGTTTATCAGTGACCAATTCATGCGGAACCACAAACCTTAACTACAGATTTACTTGTACAAGTACAAACTCATGTGGTATTGTGCCCTTACGAGTTGTTTTATCACCAAATCCCTCAAGCAGCAATATGCAAGTTTCGCTTACTGACAAAGCGAATACAAACTTAAAAATGGATATTTCTGAAATAAGAATTATTGATAAATCAGGAAACATAAAGCTTAAAAACACTTACGGAGTTGGACAGAAAAATGTAAACCTCAACATATCAACATTGACACCTGACGTATATACAATTCTTGTTTTTGATGGACGGACTTGGACATCGGAAAAATTTATCAAAAACTAAATGTTGTTTAGAAAGCTCTAACGTAAAATGTAACAAATCAAATTTTAAACCCCATAATTATAAAGTATGAAATATTCAAAACTAATACTGTTTATCCTGCTGTCAGGATCGGTATTGCAAATGATGAGCTGCAAGCCAAAAGGCGCTGGCAGTGCAGTTAGTGCCGGCTCGGCTGAAAAAGCTTATGTAGCGCCAGGCAAATATGATGAATTCTACAACTTCGTTTCCGGTGGTTTCAGCGGACAAATGAGTGTGTATGGTTTACCAAGCGGAAGATTGTTTCGTGTAATTCCTGTTTTCTCTGTTGATCCGGAAAAAGGATATGGATACAGCGAAGAAACAAAACCCATGCTCAACACTTCTCATGGTTTTGTTCCCTGGGATGATTTACACCACGTTTCATTTTCACAAACAAATGGCGAAATTGATGGGCGTTGGGCTTTTGGTAATGGTAATAACACCCCCCGTGTGGCCCGTATTGATTTAACTACATTCCGCACTGCTGAAATTCTTGAATTACCCAACAGTGCAGGTAACCACTCCTCACCATTTATTACAGAAAATTCAGAATACATTGTTGCCGGTACACGTTTCAGTGTGCCTGTTGGTGCTAATACCGATGTGCCTATTTCATCTTACAAGCAAAATTTCAAAGGCACTATCAGCTTTATCAGTGTTGCCAAAGAAGGCGGAATGGATATTGCATTTCAGCTTTTATTACCTGGTGTAAACTTTGACCTTAGCCGTGCAGGCAAAGGACCAAGCCACGGATGGTTTTTCTTCAGTTGCTATAACAGTGAGCAGGCAAACACCTTGCTGGAAGTAAATGCTTCACAGCGTGATAAGGACTTTATACTTGCTGTGAACTGGAAAAAAGCAGAAGAATATCTCAAAGCTGGCAAAGGTGTAAAGCAAAAGGTTAGATATGCTCATAATGTTTATGATGATAAAACACATACTGCTAAAAGTGAAATCAGAACAGAAGTAACAGTATTGGATCCAGCTATTTTAAAAGATATCTGCTATTTCATTCCCTGTCCTAAATCACCCCATGGTTGCGATACAGATCCTACCGGTGAATACATTGTGGGCAGTGGTAAACTGGCAGCTATTATTCCTGTATTCTCATTCACCAAAATACAGAAAGCAATTGCTGATAAAACGTATGATGGTGAATTTGGCGGCATTCCTGTAATTAAGTACGAAGCTGCATTATATGGTGAAGTAAAAAAACCAGGCCTTGGACCTTTGCATACAGAATTTGATGGTAAAGGATATGCTTACACTTCATTTTTTGTGAGCAGTGAAGTGGTGAAATGGAACATTAAAGATTTGAAGGTAGTTGACAGAGTTCCTACTTATTATTCAGTTGGTCACTTGTGTATTCCCGGTGGTGATACAAGAAAACCTTTTGGTAAATATTTGATAGCTTATAACAAGATCACAAAAGACCGTTACCTGCCTACAGGTCCCGAGTTAACACAAAGCGCTCAGCTTTTTGATATAAGCGGAGATAAGATGCAATTGATACTTGACTTTCCAACTATTGGTGAGCCACACTATGCAGGCGCTATGCCGGCTGATCTTATAAAGAAGAAAAGCTTAAAGATTTATAAGATTGAAGAAAATGCAAACCCCTATGTTACAAAAGGTGAAAAGGAATCGAAGGTGGTGCGTGAAGGAAATAAAGTACATGTATATATGACATCAATCCGTTCACATTTTTCTCCCGATAATATTGAGGGTGTAAAAATGGGCGATGAAGTATATTTCCATGTAACTAATCTTGAACAGGATTGGGATGTACCTCATGGTTTTGCAGTAAAAGGAGCACTCAATGCTGAGTTATTAATTATGCCTGGCGAAACACAAACATTAAAATGGGTACCCGACAGAACAGGTGTATTCCCAATTTACTGTACTGATTTTTGCAGTGCCTTACACCAGGAAATGCAGGGTTATGTTCGTGTATCACCGGCAGGTAGTACTGTGCCGCTTTCATTCAGCTTAGGTAAGCAGGGAGCAGCAGCAGCTGATACATCAAAACCGGCAAAAAAATAATACTACTTTGCTGAGCTACGTAGTACAAGAAAAAGGTTAGGATAATTATCAGGATACAGGCCTGTGTTTCACTGCGGTTGAGCCAGGCCTGTTTTTTTGAAAAAACTGTTTGACGATTTAAAATTATTCAGAAATGAAAAGTCATTTATCACCCCTGGCAAGAATTGTTTCATTGATCTGTGCCGCAGGGTTGGCTATTGTAATCTTTGTACCTATGTGGAGGATTGATTTAACCGCACCGCAATACCCCGAAGGTTTAGTGTTGAAGATTTATGCAAGTAAACTGGGAGGTGATGTGGATATTATCAATGGGCTGAACCATTATATTGGTATGCGCACTTTGCATACAAAAGATTTTTTTGAATTCATCATCCTTCCTTATCTAATTGCAACCTTTGCTTTGTTTGGTGTGCTTACTGCCATCATCAACCGCAGGTGGTTTTTTTACACATGGACGGGGCTGTATATTGCCTTTGGCGTTATTGCCATGTTCGATTTTTACAGGTGGGAATACAATTATGGTCATAACCTTGACCCAACAGCTGCCATTATTGTACCGGGCATGAGTTACCAGCCTCCGTTGATTGGGTATAAACAGTTGTTGAATTTTGGTGCGTACTCTTTTCCCGATATTGGCGGATACATTTTTATTGCAGTGGGTTTAATTTTGGTTACACTTGCTTTTTTAGAATGGCGTAAAGCAAAAAAAACGCTCCATACTATTTCTGCTGCACTTGGTTTAACCATGATCCTCCTGTTGCAGAGTTGTTCTTCGGGTCCGCAACCGATCCAATATGGAAAAGATGCCTGTCATTTTTGTAAGATGGTGATCAGCGATCAGCGCTTTGGTGCCGAGTTGATAACCGGTAAAAATAAGATATACAAATTTGATGATACACATTGTATAGTTTCGTTTTTAAAATCTGATTTCCTTACTAAAGAAAAAGTAGCTGCCGTTTACCTTGTTGATTTTTCGCAGAAGGGGAAACTCATCAAAGCAGGTGAAAGTTTTTTATTGCAGAGTGAAGCTTTACGAAGCCCGATGGGTGGCAACACCGCAGCTTTTGCCGTGGAAGACAGTATGACCAAATTCAGAAAGGAACTGAACGGCACTGTTATTAAATGGAATGAACTGATTAAATAATGCAACGTTTAATTATCATATTATTTTTCTTTTTTGGTTTAAGTGCCAATGCAAAAACATGGAGGGTTGGTCCTTCGCAACCCTACCGTTCCATTAAAGAAGCCTTGAACAAAGCATCTTCCGGTGATACTATTCTCATCTATCCGGGTTTGTATAAGGAAGGGCAGATCAGTATTACAAAAAAACTTTTTTTGAAAGGGATTGATTTCCCCGTGCTGGATGGAGAAAAAAAAGCGGAGATCATTACCATTGGCAGCAATGGCGTAATTGTTGAAGGAATTTATTTCAAAAATTCAGGCCGCAGCAGTTATAACGATATTGCAGCTGTAAGGATTGTTGACAGCCGTAATGTTATTATTCGTAATAATAAATTTGATGTTACCTTCTTTGGTATTTATTCTCAGCATGCAACCGCATGTACCATCAGCGGTAACACATTACGCTCCGATGCCAAAGATGAAATATCATCAGGCAATGGTATTCATTGCTGGAAAAGCGACAGCATGCAAATCATCAATAACAAAATTACCGGCCACAGAGATGGCATTTACTTTGAGTTTGTAACAAACTCACTCATAAAAAACAATACCAGTTTTGAGAATGTGCGGTATGGTTTACACTTTATGTTCTCCAATACCAATACGTATATTTCCAATACATTCCGTAACAATGGTGCAGGTGTGGCTGTTATGTATTCAAAAGGGATAAGGATGTTTCATAACACTTTTTCTGATAACTGGGGTACTGCAGCTTACGGTATTTTAATGAAAGATATTACAGACAGTTATGTAGAGGGAAATATTTTTAAACGAAATACTGTAGCCATTCATCTGGAAGGCAGTAACCGCATCATACTTACTAAGAATGTGTTTGAAAACAATGGATGGGCCATAAAGATACAGGCCAGCTGTATGGATAATACCATCACACAAAATAATTTCAACGCCAATTCATTTGATGTGGCAACCAACGGTGAGCTGATGCTGAATAAATTTGAAAAAAATTACTGGGATAAATATGAAGGGTATGATCTTAACAGGAATGGAATTGGTGATGTGCCTTACAGGCCTGTAAGTTTGTTTTCCATGATCAGTGAACGCAATGCATCCTGCATGATGCTGTACCGCAGTTTTATTGTGGGCTTATTGGATAAAGCGGAAAAAATGCTGCCCGTTATTACACCGGTTGATCTCAAAGATGATCAGCCATTAATGAAACCTCTTAAACTCTGAAGAATGATAATTGCCAGTAACGTAACAAAAACATTTGGCAGGGTAAAAGCGCTTGATAATGTAAGTGTGAATTGTGCAAAGGGACAAACCATTGCATTGATAGGGCCCAACGGAAGCGGCAAAACCACACTCATTAAATCAATATTAGGAATGGTTGTTCCTGATAGTGGCTTTATTACTTTTGATCAGCATAATATTCTGCATGATTGGAATTACCGCAAGCGCATTGGTTATATGCCGCAAATTGGGCGCTACCCCGATAACATGAATATTGCACAGGTGTTTTCAATGATGAAAGATATTCGTAAGTCTTCATCAACCTCAATTGACGAAGAGCTCATTTCTGAATTTGGATTGAATGAATTGATGAATAAGAAAATGCGGACATTGAGCGGAGGCACAAGGCAAAAGGTAAGTGCATCGCTTGCATTTTTATTTAACCCTGATGTGTTGATCCTCGATGAACCAACTGCCGGGCTTGATCCCGTTGCTTCCGAAGTCCTGAAACAAAAGATCATTCAGGAAAAAGAAAAAGGGAAGCTTATACTTATTACTTCACATGTGTTAAGTGAACTGGATGATGTTGTGAGTGAAATCATTTATATGCAGGATGGTAAACTCCTGTTTCATAAAACACTGCAACAGTTGCAGGAAGATACCGGTGAAACAAAACTTGGAAAAGCCATTGCTCAAATTATGAAGTAATTATTATGCGTACAATTGTTAAATATGTTGTGTTAGATCTTATTAAGAACAGGATTGTGCTGGCTTATACTTTTTTTCTGCTGGCCATGTCGCTGGGAATTTTCAGCATGGATGAAAATGCCACCAAAGGTATCATGAGTTTAATGAATCTTGTGCTCATTTTTATTCCGCTGGTGAGTATTATTTTTTCTACCATTTATGTATATAACTCATCGGAGTTTATTGAGTTGCTGGTAGCACAACCGTTAAAGCGAAAATCTTTATGGCTGAGTATTTACACAGGATTGGCGCTTTCGCTTTCACTGGCTTTTATTGCTGGCGTTGGCATCCCGGTATTATTGTATGATGGTACTGCAACAGGATTGATACTGGTACTTTCAGGATTATTTCAAACCCTCATTTTTACGGGCATTGCATTATTAGCTTCTGTTAAAACAAGAGACAAAGCAAAAGGCATTGGTGTTTCTATCCTGTTATGGTTTTTCTTTACGCTTATATATGATGCCATTGTGTTGCTGTTGTTGTTCCAGTTCAGTGACTATCCCATGGAGAAACCAATGATTGCATTAAGTATGCTGAACCCGGTTGACCTGTCAAGAATATTAATCCTGCTGAAACTTGATATATCGGCACTCATGGGTTATACAGGCGCAGTGTTCAAAGATTTTTTTGGAAGCAGCACAGGTATTTTGCTATCGGCAATGATGTTGTTGATATGGGCTGTTGTACCGGTGTGGTTCTCGTTAAAGAAATTTCAACGCAAGGATTTATAAATTAAAGTATATGCTTACAGGAAACATCAACGATTTTTTTGAGCACGATAAAATTGGGAAAACTGTTTTTTACAAAGATGAACGTTTTCATATCATACTGCTCAACATACCGGAAGGTGAGGAGCTGAAGCCGCATTCTTCCAAAACAGATGCTTTTTTTGTTGTGCAGAAAGGCGAAGCAGAGTTTGTTCTGGAAGGTAAAAGCTTTCATTTAAAAAAAGGCGATCTGTTCTCGTTTAAGGCAAAACAAATGCACTCGGTAAAAGCAATCAGTGATTTCAGTATGTTGATTATTAAATGAGTTACTATGAAATGCCCATCCCGCCAAAAAAGTGGGACAAACCTGGATGATCATTTCATGGGCATACTATGTGGCAAAAAAAATAATAAAAATGAACACATGAAAAAAGATATTGAAAACAGGGATGATGTAATAAAACTGGTGGATACTTTTTATGATAAAGTAAAGCCCGATGAAACAATAGGTTACTTCTTCAATAAAGTTGCAAAAGTTGATTGGGAAAAACATTTGCCGGTCATGTATAATTTCTGGGAAAATATTATTTTTCACACGGGCAGTTACACCGGTAACCCCATGAATGCACACATGCTTATACATGGAAAATCGCCAATACAAAAAGAACATTTCAACCGGTGGATCCAATTATTTAATGAAACGGTTGATGAACTGTTTGAAGGAACAAAGGCAGAGCAAACAAAGCAACGGGCATTGTCAATTGCCACCGTTATGCAAATCAACATAGCTAATCTGCCTCACCAGGAATCCATTTACTGATCTATATTTTCCGCAAGCAACTTCTTAATGTGCACAAAAAAGGCATCTGAAAAGATGCCTTGTATGATTGCCGATTGTCAAAGGTTATTGAGCCGGCGGCAACAATACTGCATCAATAACATGAATGATACCATTTGTTGCGGGAATAGAAGCAATTACATTTGCACCGTTTACAGTTATTTTTCCATCTTTATTGCCGATGGTTACATTATGACCGCTGGCCATACCGTAAGTCATTCCGTCACCCAGTAATGCATCTTTTAACACGCCAACATATACATGGTATTCAAGAATGGTGCGGAGTTTATCTTTGTTTTCGGGTTTCAGTAAATCATCCAGCGTGCCTTTGGGTAATTTATCAAAAGCAGCATTGGTAGGAGCAAAAACGGTAAAGGGCCCCGCATTGCTTAGCACATCTACATAAGAGGCAGCCTGTAAACCTGCTACAAGCGTGGTATGATCTTTACTTCCTACTGCAATTTTCACAATATCTTTTCCTGATTCATCGTCCTGAACGGCAGATTGTCCTGCACCGGGGGCCTGTTCAGCAGCTGCAGCGCCTGATTTATCAGCGGCATTGTTGCAGGCTGTTGAAATGAAAAGAAAAGCAGCGATGAGAGCTAAATACTTCATATAGTTTCAGTTTTTTGTTGAACAAAAGTTTTATTTCAAAACCGAAAGTATAACCCCTGAACGGGAATTTTTATGATTAAAATCATATTGGTAAACATTTCTTAAACTTGCATTGTTACTTAAAAAAACAATTATGGGAATTTTGCGCCAGCTTGCCGAATATTTATACATCAAAAAGCCTGATCCTCAGCAGGAAAAAACACAATGGATGAAATACATGCATGGTATCAACCGAATTTCCATCTTCCTTTTTCTATTTGCTTTGATTGTGATTCTGGTCAGGTTGGTGATTATACCCCTGCTGAAATGATGTACGGGGCTATCTCAAAAGTAGTGAGTAACACAAAGGACTCTAAGAAAACACAAAGGACACCAAGACGTTATTTTTCATGTGTTCATTTTTATTGATTTTAGCCACCCCGCTTTCTGCGGGGCAGGCTATGGAATTCGCCAATGAACATTTTCGGTTGGTGTAATTCCTTTTAATGGCTCATTTCATAATCAATACGTTGTGTTCTTCGTGTCATTCTTTGTGTTCGTTGTGTTCCCTTTTTATCAACTTATGGGACAGCCCCGGCAAATAATTTTTACAATGGATCCATATTGTAAACTGCAACAGAAAACTAAGAGCCTACAAACGTATAAACTACTTTTGCAGCTTTAGCCGAAGCATCGCCACCGGCATATAAAATTTCTTTCAACCATTTGTAATCATTGAGTACCTGTTCTCTTTGTGCTGAACCGGGGACTATTTTCTGCAGTTCATAGATGAGTTGTTTTTCATTCATTTCATGCTGTATCAGTTCTTTCACCACTTCCTTATCCATGATAAGATTCACCAATGAAATGTATTTAATGTTCACCAAACGTTTCGCAATGCGGTAACTGATCTCGTTGCCTTTATAACAAACAACCTGGGGTACTGCAAACAAAGCAGTTTCTAATGTTGCCGTGCCCGATGTAACAAGTGCGGCAGTTGATTGCTGCAATAAAGAATAGGTTTGATTGTTTACGGATGATACATTGCTGTAATTTTTTATCAGCTCAGTATAAAATGAATCATCCAGCCCAGGCGCTTTGGCTACAATAAATTGATATGTTGGAAACGCTTTGCTTACTTCCAGCATAACAGGAAGTTTTTTTAAAATTTCCTGTTTGCGGCTGCCGGGAAGTAATGCAATGATCTTTTTATTTGAAAACCGTTCACTTTCAATTTGCAATTTGCAATTTTCAACTTCCTCTACAAGCGGGTGCCCCACATATTCCACTTCCCAGTTCCATTTGTTTTTATAATATTCTTTTTCAAATGGTAATATCACCAGCATTTTATCAATGCACTTTTTCATCATCTTCACCCTGTTTTCTTTCCATGCCCAAACCTGCGGCGAAATATAATAAATGACTTTGATGTTGTTTTTTTTTGCCCACCCGGCAATGCGTAAGTTGAAACCGGGGTAATCAATCAGCACCAGCACATCGGGTTTGTGCAGCAAAATATCTTCTTTGCAAAAAGAAAGATTTTTAAAAATGGTGCTGATGTTTTTTAATACTTCAATAAAACCCATGAATGCAAGATCACGGTAATGCTTTACCAATGTTGCCCCTGCCTCCTGCATTTTATCTCCACCCCAGCAACGGATATTTGCAGTTGCATCAAGCTTGTGTAATTCTTTAATGAGATTACTGCCGTGCAAATCGCCGCTTGCCTCGCCTGCTATAATGTAGTAGTTCATTGAAAAGAATGAATGATCACTTGGTGAGTAGCAAAGATAATCATCTGCTGATCGAATGAAAATGGAAAGATTTCTTATTGAAAACAGTGACTTGCAAGGCTGATATTGCCTGTTGGGCATCATGTAAATATTTCTCTGAAATGCTTTGACAGTAATGGTTGTAAGTTTTTTTTCTGAAAGTTAAGGGCATAAAATCCATTGAATCTTGGTTTGTATGCTGCAAAAAGCGCATGTACATTTGTGTTGTCATTGAAAAATACTACTGCTCCCTGCAGTTCAAACAACTCCGGAAGTTATATAACCCGCCCGCTTGCTCCAACGATGCCTGCACATTGAAAAAAAGTTTTTAGAAAACAGAATTTTAAACTTTTAAAAAATAGAAAAATGAAACAGACAATGAAAAATGCAGCTATTGGATTAGTTACCCTTTTAGCCGTTACAACAGGATTTACAGCATCGGCAACAGACAAAACAGCAGGTGCAGAATTGAAAATTGCCGGGCAACTCAACAACCAGCCTGTATTTCAGCTAAACCTCAACAACCAGGTAAATAACAAATTCGTTATTCGTATTAAAGATGAATTTGGCACTTTGTTACATGAAGAAACGGTGAGTGGTGTTAACATTTCACGGAATTTTCAATTTGATTCAGAAGAATTGGATGGTATTACTATCCGTATTGAAATTCTGGATGTAAAAAATTCTACAACGGCTGTGTTCAATGTAAAAAACAATACAAGAGTTGTAGCCGAGACATCAATTGTAAAAAGTTAATCAAGTAGTTATAATCAATACGCAAGTTTACGGGTTGCCTTTTAAGGCGACCCTTTTTTCTATTGCTTTAAATCCGGCAGTTCTCATAATCTGGTTGTAAGCAATAAAAAGAAAGTAAACAGTAACCTGTTGTGCTATTAAGAATCATATAATTACAGGTACTCTTGTGACCTTTGTGCTTACTTTGTGTTATTTGTGTTACACTTTTTACTCAAAGATTTTTGAGGTAGCGCTGAGAACACGGAGTTTGACACTAAGTTTACAAAGCAATTATTGGAACTCAGGCAATATTAATAGCACAGCGTTAAACGGTAAATCCTTCTTACATAAAAAACTTTGCATACAATATTATCAACCCGTACATCAGCGTCATAATAAAAATGCCGATGGCTGTTTTATCCCTTCGGCCATTGATGAACAGTGTAAACAATACGATGTTGGTAATTAAGCTGAGGCTGCCTACAGCTGTAAGCAGTGCTTTTGTTTTGAAGAAGTATTCTACAAATTCACCAAAGCTGTAGGAAGGAGCTTTCAGCAAATAATAAATTACAATACCAAGAATGGGAGCAAGGGCACCCAGTACAATTCCAAAAGGGAGTTTATCAAGTTTCAGCATCAGAATTTTAATTTAGTTTCAAGTAGTTTTTTCAAAGCATGGTTGGTTAAGTCGAACTGAACGGGAACAACACTCACATAATTGTGTTCCAGCGCCCAAACATCGGTATCTTTTCCTTTATCAAAGTTTTTAAATTCACCCGTAAGCCAGTAATATTTTTTTCCGGTGGGATCTCTCCTTTCGTCAAAATCCTCAACATACTTGGCATAAGCCTGCCGGCAAATTTTTACTCCTTTTATCAAACTTGCATCAACTGATGGAATGTTTACATTCAAACAAAGATGTTTATCCTGTTTTTTGCTCAGGATCTGTTCAACTATCAACCTTGCATATTTTTTTGCACCGCTGAAATCGGCTTCCATACTGTAGTTGAGCAATGAAAAACCAATGGAGGGAATACTTTCAATACTTGCTTCAATAGCCGCACTCATGGTGCCGCTGTATATTACATTGATGCTATGATTGGCGCCGTGATTGATACCGCTCAGGCAAATATCCGGTTTACGGTGCAGCACTTTATCAACCGCCAGTTTTACACAATCAACAGGTGTGCCGCTTGTTTGCCATGTTTCAATGCCGTCCATAATATGAAGTTGCTGCATCCGCAGCGGAAAGCCAATGGTAATGGCATGGCCCATGCCGCTCTGCGGTTTATCGGGCGCCACTATTACAACTTTTCCCAGGTCTTTCACAGCTTCGGCCAGGCTGCGGATGCCCGGGGCTGTTACACCATCATCGTTGGTAATAAGGATAATTGGTTTTTCTTTTACTGCACTCACTTTTGCTTTTACAGGTGAAGTGGTTTTTTTTACTTTCGCCATTTCGTTTACTTTATATAGTCAGCTGTTTTATTCAGGTAAAAGTCTGATATATTGGGGAGTTGGCAAAATTGAAGTGAAGCTGGCAGGGAGAAGTCTTTGCGGATTTTTGTTGTTTGGCGAAGCAATCTGTTGCTGTAAAGCAATACATGTTATATTTTTTATTGTTATTCATTTATAGGATTAGGTAGGATATGCTCAAAGGTAATGCTGCACTCACTTTCGCACTTACGTCATTGCGAGGCGCAGGATCGTATTAAAACCTTCAACATGATGAAAGCGCCGAAGCAATCTTATCAATAAGCATAAATGAT
>CAMTVU010000082.1:0-39958 GCA_947085245.1 uncultured Chitinophagaceae bacterium
ATGGGTTTACTGTTGTTTCTGATAAAAATAGATTATACGTTGAGAACCTGAAACAGGTATTTTCTTTTTCAACACAAAATATTTTTCAAAAGCTGATTGAAACCGGTCTTCATTATAATTCTCAAAAATATCTTTTCTCCACTTCAGCATGTCTTTGATTTTGGGGTCTTCTTTGGGCACAAACTCAATCAGCAACTGATCGCATGCGTCAGCAAAGAAAACAGCCAATTGCTCAAACGACAAATTTTTATCAATTGCCAGATGATGAATCAGCGCCAGCGCCAAACCAATATCAAATTTCCTGCGGCTGAAAAAAGCAGATCGTTCCTTATTCATCCATCCCATTGCCGGGCTTGGATAAGTAAGGTCAATCACCAGCGGTAAAATATTCTGAAGCTTTTGTTTTTTTATTTTGGAATAAAGAGAATTGATACATGCACTGTCAAAATCTGTTGCTACAACCATTGCTTCTTTTTTGCAGAGCAATGAAAACTCACCTTCGTTGGCGCCCAGATCAATCACAGACTCATAACTCATCTCATCAAGCAGCGATGAAACAAGTTTCTTTTTTGCAGAAAGATATTGATCGCTCAATATTGTTTCATCATAATAATTATTCCAGGTGGTAACTTTTGATGGAAGTGAAAGGCCGGAAATGCAATCGAATAAACTTTGCAGGATCTGCTCAATATTTTTAAGCGATACCTTTTTTGTTGGCACTGCTTCTTGTGCAACTGTTTTACCTGCAAGTTTTGCGTGCAAATGCACATGCAAATAAATCACTGGTTTCAACTTTGTTTTAAATGGAAGCAGTTGTGCGGTTAATTGGGCAGGAATTCCATCAGGATAACTCAACAATAATTTATGAACTTCAATGCCCGTGTAAGCAGCAATCAGTAAAGGATTGAGAAAACATTCGCAAAACTGGCGATAAGCAATCCAGGATTCACCTGCTGTATATTTTTCAAACGAAAGTGTATCAATCAGCTTTGCTCTGCCATCAACAAACTGCATATTGGTATGGGATGCATCTTTTAAGATCATGCCTTTTTGTAAAGATGCCTTGCAAATTGAAAGTGTAGCCAATGCAGCATCCTTCAACTGTTCAAAACTCCATTCCCATGCATAAGAGATAAAAGGAATCAGCTTTGGTTGTAATGTTTTATACCAGTCAGCTTTTCCTGTATGATTTTCATTTATTTCTGTAAATGGGAGCAGTAAATTTTGTTTAATCAATTCTTCCGAAAGCCCCGATGATTGCAAAAGCTCATAATGCTGTTGATAAACAGATGACACAAACCTGTAAACAGTTCCATCTTTTTCATAAATAAAACCGGATGGATCCCGGAACGAAGCAGGATGATGATTAATCGTTTGATTCATTCTTTTCCTCTTCAGTTTTTGGAGGCGCTTTTGTAAAAAAACTTTTGATCCAGTTCCACGTATTCTTGAAATAGAACAACACAGCAAGCACGCCGGCAATGATCACCTGTATTAGGTAACTGCCGCTTCCGGGGTCAAGGTATAATAACTGCATCATAAATAACGAAGGTTGGTTTTGGGTGTTAGAGCAAGCAGGGTTTCGTAAATTAAATGAATGGTATTTTCAATATCGCTTTTGTGCAACATCTCAACTGTAGTATGCATATAACGCAACGGGATACTGATGAGTACTGATGGGCAACCATCATTGGCATAAGCAAATGAATCGGTATCTGTTCCTGTACTGCGGCTGAGTGAACGCCATTGCACTTTAATTTTTTTCTTCTCTGCAACATCAGTCACAAAATCGAGCAGCTTGTTGTGAATGGCTGGCGCTGTTGCAAGCGACGGTCCTTTGCCACAACTGATATCACCTTCAATAATTTTACTGATCATAGGAGTAGTTGTATCATGCGTAACATCTGTTACAATGGCAACATCTGGTTTTATTCTTCTTGCTATCATTTCAGCGCCCCGCAAACCAATTTCTTCCTGTACTGCATTCACTATATATAAACCATAAGGAAGTTTCTTTTTGTTTTCTTTCAGCAGCCGTGCAACTTCAGCAATCATAAAACCACCAATACGGTTATCAAAAGCACGGGCTATGTAATAATCATGAGCCAGTTCATCAAAGCCTTCTTCATACGTAACAACACATCCAATTTTAATTCCTAATGCTTCCACTTCTTTTTTAGTGCGTGCACCACAATCGAGCCACAGGTTTTCCACTTTCGGTTGCGGCTCTTTTGCTTCGGCATTGCTGAGACGGGTGTGAATGGCAGGCCAGCCGAACACAGCTTTTACAATTCCTTTTTTTCCGTGGATCAAAACACGTTTGGCCGGGGCAATCTGGTGATCAACACCACCATTGCGTTTTAAATAAATCAATCCTTCGGGAGTAATATAATTTACAAACCAGCTGATTTCATCGGCATGTGCTTCAATCACTACTTTAAATGAATGTTGGGGATTGATTACTCCTACTGCAGTTCCGTAAGGGTCTGTAAAATGTGTATCAATATATGGCTTCAGGTATTCAAGCCACACTATCTGCCCGCTGGTTTCAAAACCAACAGGGGAATGTGTGTTGTGATAGTTCTTTAAAAAGTTGAGAGATGCAGCTGTAAGAATGGATTTCTTCTTCGTTGTTTTTGTTGCTTTTGCCATCGTTCATGGTTTTAGCAAATGTAATTAAAACAGCAGGAATAAACTCAACAGGGCCGAAAGGATCAGTACACTATCAACCCAGCCTAAGTAAAAGAGATCGTTGTCCTGTTTCTTTGATTGACGGAGCAGATAAATTAATACCAGTCCGGGAAGCAGTTGCAGCAGATGAATTGAATTGTGGAAGCGGTATGCCAGAAATACAACTGTAATAAAATAGAACAATACATTCAAGATAAAGAAAAGACCAAACTGCTTTTCGTTCATGAGATTGGCTGGTGTATGCACACCCGATTCAAAGTCACGGAGTTTATCCCGGTAATCAAAGATCATGGTTGCCAGCGCTACAAGTAACAGGCGGTTTATAAACAGAAAAATTTCATTCAGATCCGGTTGAACATGAAAGAAGGCCAAAGGCAAAACAACCGTTGCATAAGCCCATACAAAACCAATGATGTAGCTTTTAATAAAGGTAAGATAGGAGGGAAGTTTTACAGGATACCGTAATAGAAGCGGCGCCGTATAAGCGGCATTGATGATAAGGGAAATAAGAATGAAGGAGCTAATCTCTCTTACCCTCCACCAAAACCAAAGCGTGGCAATGAATGCAAGCAGGTTAAAAACAAGTGTGAATTTTTTTGTTTGATGAAACCATAACAACTGATTGGTAGATATGCTTTGCCTGGCAGCAAGTGTAAAATGAACGTTATAGCTGAGCAGTGTTGCAAAAAAAACAAAAGCAATGAGCGTAAGCGGATAATCAAAGAGGGAATAGAATAATTTGGTTTGTATGCAAAGGGCAACTGCACAAAGAGCAATAACAATGTGATGGAAAAAGAAAAAGCGGATGAACTTTTGCATGTTAAAATGCAGTTCTTAAAATGGTAACGCAACGGCTTTGGTAACTAAAGTATCGCTTTTATTACCTGCTTTATCAGTTACAACAAAACGAAAATAAGAAGTGTCTTTCCTTGGCGGGCATTTTGCACTACCCAGCAAACCATATCCCAGGAGGTTAATGGTTGCGTATTTTACTCTGAACAGTACTTTCTGATTGCTTTTGTTGGGATAGTCGGGAATTTTATAAACATCCCTGAGTAAATTATTGCCGGGGCATCTATTGGTTGCATCTATCTTATCAATGAATATACTATCCTCTACATCTCCTTCCTTATCCGTTACTTCTATTTCAAATTCCAATACAGAGCCTTCAGTTCCCGCTGCATCTCTTATCCCGTACACATCTAAATTTTTGAGCTTCAGTTGTGGCTTTGTTTGGTAATTGTCTTTTTTGCAGGCTGTAAGAATGCCGGCAAATAAAAAAAGAAATAATAGATTTGCTTTCATTAGAAATGTTCTTGATTTCAAATTTAAGCATTAATACAGCATTTAAAAATTGATTCCTTCTTTTGTTAACAATCTTTTTGAAGTAAATGCCGCCAATTTCAGTACGGCAACGCATGAGGCATTCCGTTTTCAGTATGAACAGAATACGGTTTACCGGGCATTTTGTACAGCGCTGAAGATTGATGCAGGAAAAATACCTGTTGCTCAGCAGATCCCTTTTTTACCGATCAGTTTTTTTAAAACACATCAGGTTACAGCTACTGAATTTCAACCACAGGCTGTTTTTGAAAGCAGCGGTACAGCACAAACCATCCAGAGTAAACATTACATCAACAGTCTTGCTTTGTACGAGGATTCTTTTTTTAATGGCTTTGAACTGCAGTATGGTAATCCTGAGAACTGGTGCTTTCTTGGTTTGCTGCCTTCTTATCTTGAACGCAAACATTCTTCTCTTGTGTATATGGTAAAACGGTTGATGGATGAAAGCCAGCATCCCAACAATGGTTTTTATCTGAATGAATTTGATAAGCTGTATGATACATTGAAATTGCTGGAAACAAATGGCCAGCAAACAATGCTGATTGGTGTAACATTTGCTTTGCTCGATTTTGCAGAGAAACATCAATTACAATGTTACAATACAACCATTATGGAAACAGGTGGAATGAAAGGAAGGAGAGAAGAGTTAACAAGAGAAGAAGTGCATGAACAGCTGAAGAAAAGTTTTGGCATGAAAACAATTCATTCGGAATATGGAATGACGGAACTGCTGAGCCAGGCCTATTCAAAAGGGGATGGTTTGTTTCATTGTCCGCCTTGGATGAAAGTATTGGTGAGAGATGAAGATGATCCGCAGCACATCAGCACAACAGGGAAAGGAGCCATCAATATTATTGACCTTGCCAATCTGTATTCCTGCTGTTTTATAGCAACCGATGATGTGGGAGAAGTATATGCAGATGGTAGTTTTCGGATATTAGGGCGTATGGATAACAGCGATATACGGGGTTGCAGTTTGCTGGCGCTGTGAATCAATGCCAGATAAATACTCACATAGTTTTACTACACGCAAGCTTAATGCCTTATCGTATAATCACCTTTTTTTACTGCCTTTTTCTGAAATAATTCAAAAACAGCCCATCTTTGGTAGGATTATCCACGAAAAAATCATAATTTTTCATATCCGTTTACCTTTCGATAATCCAATACTATGAAACCATTACTCCCTTCTTTAAAAGGAAATCCCCGTTTTAAACAAATTCTTACATTTTCTGCAGTTATTTTTATTTTGTTTGTTGGCATTGCTGTGAACTATATAATAGAACTGAAAGTTCTGCATTCGGTTCAGGATCTTAATGCTAAAAATGATTCTATCATTCTGCAACAAAAGTATCAACAGGTTGTAGAAAAAACAATGTTTCTGATTTCGCAGACTGATCATAACCTTGAAAGTTTTATTCAAACAGGTGATTCCTCAAAGCTGGATGAGTTTAAAAGCAACGGTGCAGTCATCGACAAAAATCTACAGCAAGTAAAAACCGGTTATGCGGGTTATGTTCCAAAATACCTGGTCAACATTTTTATTCATAAAGCAAAAAACAGAGTTTCCATAAACAACGAAATACTTGAAGCCTATAGTGTAAATGGGAAAAACATGGCTTTAGAGATTTTTAATGGTGGTGAAAATAAACGCAGTCTTTCAGAATTATCGTATGGTGCACAGGAGTTGGTAAATACCATGAATTCAAAAATCTCTTCTTTGAATCTTGCCATTGCTTCAGAAAGAACATCCATACTGAACCTGGATAAAAAGTGGAACCTTGTTTCATTAGTCTTTATGCTGCTGATAGCATTCCTGGTATTATATAAAATGATTGAAACAAACCGTTTAAATACCAATCTTTCAATTGCTGTTCAAAAAGAACACGAGGCGTTGCTGGTAAAAGATCAGTTCATTTCAAATGTTACACATGAATTACGTACACCATTAAACTCTATTATCGGTTATACAAACCTTTTACTGAAAAAAGATCATAACCAGGAAACAAAGCAATGGATTTATGCTATGAAAGTGTCGGGTAATCTGTTGATGGAAGTAATTAATGATGTATTGGATTATTCGAAACTGGAATCAGGATATATACAGTTTGCCAAAGAACCATTTCAGTTGGATGATGTATTGAGCAATCTGCAAAACGTGATGCAAAACCGTGCAGACAGTAAGAACCTGTTATTCATTATTGAAAAAGGACATCAAACTCCAATGAATTTGATTGGTGATGATAAGAAGCTGATGCAGATCCTCGTTAATCTTACAGGTAACTCCATCAAGTTTACAGAAAGCGGAAGTATAAAAGTGCAGATTGGGGTGGAGAAAAAAGCAGATGGAAAAGCCTGGATGAAATTTGTTGTATCTGATACCGGTATTGGCATTGAAGAGAAAAAACTACCTTATATTTTTGAAAGGTTTTACCAGGTTGATTCGGGGTTGTCAAAAAAATATTTTGGAACAGGTTTGGGGTTGCCGATTGTAAAGCAATTGGTAGAAATGCAGGGCGGTTCTATAACTGCAGTTTCTTCACCAGGTATGGGAACAAAGTTTGAAGTGGTGTTGCCATTTCTTATCAATGAAAGCTTAGCAGTTGCTGAACCATTTCAACTGGTTGAAGTATCAGAAGCAGTTGTTGAAAACAGCGAGCAAAAGAAAATATTAATTGTTGATGATAATGAAATGAACCGTGATCTGCTTGGATTCATTTTAAAGGAGCATAACTATTCATTTGAAAAGGCAGAAAACGGATTGGTTGCATTAAAAATGCTCAAGTACAACAGTTACGATTTCATTATTATGGATGTGCAGATGCCACACCTGAACGGAATTGAGACTACAAGAAAGATAAGGGCTGAGTTAAAAATTCAAACACCGGTTATTGGCTTAAGCGCTTTCAGCCAGCCGGAGGAACAGCAGGCAAGTATCCATGCGGGAATGAATGCTTATCTCACCAAACCAATTGATGATGTAAAATTATTTGAGCTGCTGGATTATTATAAGGACTGGAACGCACTACCAACTCCTTCGCAGTTGAAACTGATCAATATTGAATACCTCGAACGTATTACAGGTGGCAGCAGGGAGTATGTTGAAGAAGTATTGTTAAAAGCTGTGGAACTGCTGCCCAACGAAATAAAGAAATTACAGGATTCATTTGCTGCAGAGGATGCGGAACTGGTAAAAGAAGTGGCTCATAATATGAAAACAACACTCAGCATATTGGGGGTAAAAGAAATAGTTTCCAATAAAGTGAGACAAATTGAAAAAGCAGATATCTCCAAACCATCAGAGAAGGAAGAGATAGGTATATTGGTAGCTGAGCTTAACCAGTCGGTAAAAATTGTACTGGAAGAGCTTAGAGAATATTTAAAGGCAGCTTAAAATAACCTTCTTTAAATAAGATTTGTTGTGTGAAGGCCTGATTGCAGAATGTTCAATTCATCTTCTTACCCTACTTTTACACAAACGAACTTGCCATGCACAAAGTTGTTGCCAATGCCGATGAAGCAATACAGGATATTTTTGATGGAGCAACCCTCATGCTCGGAGGATTTGGATTGTGCGGCATTCCTGAAAATTGTATTACAGCCCTTGTAAAAAAAGGAATTAAAAATCTTACCTGTATTTCAAACAATGCAGGCGTTGATGATTTTGGTATTGGTTTAATGCTGCAGCAAAAGCAGGTAAAAAAAATGATCTCCTCTTATGTAGGTGAGAATGCTGAGTTTGAACGGCAGATGTTAAGTGGTGAACTGGAAGTTGAACTCATTCCACAAGGAACTTTAGCAACAAGATGTATGGCATCGGGTTATGGCATGCCTGCCATTTATACACCTGCAGGTGCAGGAACCGAAGTGGCTATTGGAAAAGAAATCAGAAATTTTAACGGGAAAGATTATTTATTGGAATATGCATTTGATGCAGACTATGCCATTGTAAAAGCATGGAAGGGTGATACGATGGGGAATTTAATTTTTAAAGACACTGCAAGAAATTTCAATCCGTTGATGGCTATGGCTGGGAAGATTACCATTGCTGAAGTGGAAGAATTGGTAGAGCCTGGTGAATTGGATCCAAATGAAATTCATACTCCCGGTATTTATGTGCATCGCATTTTTAAAGGAACGAATTATGAAAAAAGAATTGAACAAAGAACGGTGAGGAAAGCCCCCTCCGCCCCCTAAAGGGGGAACTGGTAGCTTTCCGACTAAATTCAACTGGAAAAATTTTTATGTTCGAAATTTATTTTATAACAAAACAAATATCCCCCTTTAGGGGTTAGGGGCTTATGGCTTTAACAAAAGAACAAATTGCACAACGCATTGCCAGAGAATTAAAAGATGGTTACTATGTAAACCTTGGCATTGGTATTCCAACACTGGTTGCCAATTATATTCCCAAAGGAATACATGTTGAATTGCAGAGTGAAAACGGTTTGCTGGGTATGGGGCCTTTTCCTTTTGAAGGTAAAGAAGATCCTGATCTTATTAACGCAGGAAAACAAACCATCACTACTTTACCCGGCTCAGCTTTTTTCGACAGTGCTATGAGTTTTGGAATGATAAGAGCAGGTAAAGTTGATCTTACTGTTTTGGGCGCAATGGAAGTAAGTGAACAGGGCGATATTGCTAATTGGAAAATTCCCGGCAAAATGGTGAAGGGAATGGGCGGTGCTATGGATCTTGTTGCAAGCGCTAAAAATATTATTGTGGCAATGATGCATACCAATCCTAAAGGTGAAAGTAAATTATTGCCGAAATGTACACTGCCTTTAACAGGAACAAAATGTGTAAAGAAGATTGTGACTGATATTGCTGTACTGGATGTTACTGCTGGTAGGTTTAAATTGTTAGAACGGGCACCTGGTATTTCAGTTGAAGAAATAGTTGCAAAAACTGCTGGTAAATTGATTGTGGAGGGAGATGTGCCGGAGATGACTTTTTAATTTTTGCTTATTATTCTTTCCTGAATTTTTTGCGTGGATGTTTTTTTGTATGATGGATAGAACTGATATAAATAACCTGTTTTTGTTTACTTGCTTTAAATACTATTAAAAAGGGGAAAAAATCAACCTGTGCTTCACGAAATGATTGATTGCTTCTTTTACCGAATACTTCCGGGTGAGCTGTGATTTCTTCAATCTTGGTTCTTACTGCCTTTATAAAACGTTCCCCCAAGCCCTTTTGCTGCTCCTCATACCATTCGTAGGCATCATAGTAATCTTTCTGGGTAAGCGGGTGAAATTGAACAATGTAACTCATTTTACTCCGCTTTTTTTACTGCGGAATAATTTTCTTGCATTGGTTTCAAGCTCATCCAGAGAAAGCGACTTAACTTTTCCTTTCTCCATTTCAGCAAAGCGTTTGTCCATTGCAGCAATATATTTATCATCAGTCCACCAATCTTCCTCTCTGGCAAAGGTTTTTACTACGCTGAGTACAGCTTTCTTTTGCTCTGTGTTGAGTTGTTCCAGGTAAAAGTTGATTTCTTTTGAGAGTGGCTTTGTAGCTGCCATTTGTTTGAGGTTTGAATCAAATTTACAAAATAATCGGGAGCTTGTTTAAAAAGGAAAGCTTGCTCTTCAAAGTATCCAGACCATGCGTGTTCGAAACCTTGATTAAGCAGAACTGAAATAACCCCGGCTTTCAAGCCGGGGAAGTTGTGAAGAAGGGCAATGGCTTTAGCCTTGAAATTTAATCATGGCTAAAGCCACTTACTGATTTAGTTAAACCCCGACTTAAAAGCCGGGGTTATAAAAAAGCTGCCATAAAAATAGAACACTCTCAGGTTTCGAACACGCATGGTCCGGAGACTTCACAGAGCGGCGCCGGGTGTTTCAGTTGAAGAAATTATTGAAAAGACAGCGGGTAAATTGACGGTGGAAGGGGATGTGCCGGAGATGGTATTTTGACCTCTTTCTTTTTAGAGTTTAAAAGGTTAAATTTGTTTTCAATATAAAAATTATGAGTAAAACAGAACTTATTCACAAAGCAGTAAACACACTGGAAAAACTACCTGCCGATAAAATAAGCGAGGTAAATGATTTTGCTGAATATATCCTTAAAAAATTTGAGGAAGAAACCCTGCAAAAAGGAATTCAGCAGTTAGTAACAGAATCGTCTTCGTTTCAGTTTCTGGCGAAAGAAGAGGAAGCTGTCTATACAGCCAAAGACCTCAAAGAAAAATACAAATGATAAAAGGTGATATTATTCTTGTGCCTTTTCCCTTTACTGATTTGTCGGGCAGCAAAACAAGACCTGCACTTGTATTACATACAGACGAACGTGATGCAACAGTAGCTTTTATTTCTTCTCAGGCAGAAATTACAGAGCCCACAGATATTTTACTCAAGCCAGATGAATTGAACGGGTTAAAACGGGTTTCAGTTATCCGTTTGGGTAAGCTGGCAACTCTTGACAGAGATATTGTATTGGGTAAATTGGGCGAGCTTTCAAAAGAACAGTTAGGTTCAGTGAATCATAACCTGATAGCCTTATTCAAATTAGGTTAATTGGATTTGTTGATGGAGGAAACTTTAAGATCACAATTTGTGACTGCATTTTTGTTTAATCCCTTTCATTTCTTGAAAAACTTTTCTATTTTAATCCCTCAACACAGCACCTATGCAAATCATCAAAAGCATTCAGAACCGTATTTACGAAATCAGGGGCGAGCGGGTTATGCTGGATTTTGACCTGGCTACCCTTTATGGAGTGCTTACCAAGGTATTAAATCAGGCTGTAAAGCGGAATATCAAACGATTTCCCAAAGATTTCATGTTTCGCCTTACTCTTTCTGAATGGCAGTTTATCCGGTCACAGATTGTGACTGCACCGGAAGGTGATGAGATTTTGAGGTCACAAATTGTGACCTCAAAGAAAGCAAACCTGTTTTGAGGTTGCAAAATGAAACCTCAAAGGGAAAATAGAACGAGAGGGAGAGGATTGGTTTTGAGAAAGCAAAATAATTTTCTTTACTTAGAGGTAATATCCTAAATAATAGTCTAAAAATATAATTATGAAAAACATTTTACTGATCAATTTATTGTTGTTTATTTTGGTAAGTTGTAAGAAAAATTCTAATGGTTCTGTAACTGTAGTGCCAATTGCTCCATCTGAACTAACTGGAACAGTAATGATTACTTCTCATCAAATCAATCTAGAATGGAAAGATAATAGTACAAATGAAGCTGGGTTCAAGATTGAACGTAAAGTCGCAGGGGGGGCATTCGCTGCGATTGCTAATCAAATCGCTGATATTACAAAACATTCTGATCCTAGTTTAAATCCTAACACAACTTATATATATAGGGTTTATTCACATAATAGTGCAGGGAATTCACCTAGTTATTCAAATGAGCTTACCATATCTACTGGTTCACAAATTTGGATGGATAAGAATCTAAATGTTACAACTTATCGTAACGGTGACCCAATACCTCAAGTAACAGATCAAACACTGTGGACCAATCTCACAACAGGGGCATGGTGTTATTATAACAATGATCCATCTAATGAAGCTATATATGGAAAATTATATAATTGGTATGCAGTTAACGATACAAGAGGATTGGCTCCTGTTGGATGGCATATACCTAGCGAAACAGAGTGGAATGTAATGCTGATATTTTTAGGAGGAAATACTGTGGCAGGTGGTAAATTAAAATCAGTTACTGGCTGGCAAAGTCCAAATACTGGTACGACTAATAGTAGCGGGTTTTCTGCTCTGCCAAGTGGACAAAGGCGTACTATTTTTAGTGACTTAAGTTTTATTGGTTATTGGTGGTCGTCAACACTATACACAGCACCAATTACAGCAAGATATTTTGCTCTAACTAATGGGGGGGCTATAAATAGTAACAATGATAGTAGGTATTACGGTTTTTCAGTTCGTTGTGTCAAAGATTAGTATTTATTTCCTTAGTATGTAAATAGATATTTTTATTTAAAAAAATTATGGGACTTATTGAAATAGATCTAAATCAATTTCCAGGGGTTGAATCAGTTATCGATTTAGATAAAGTGAATAAACTTTCTGAGTACCCAATATTCAACACAAATATTGAATTAAGTAGTAGAATCTTTGGTTGTTCATATTTGATTGAATTTCAATCTAGAATTACTAACCTTCCAAGTCATGTGAACGAAGTTTACTTCCGTTCTGCAATAAATGAGTATGTTTCAATTTCAGAAATGGCGGAAAAAGAACCATTACTTAATCAACTTACTCGAAAAAAAAACCAAAAGCCATTGTTTCATTTTTTTGATCTGTTAAGAGTAACCACTTTTCACCTTAAGTCAGTTAAAATGGTGCAAGAGAATATCAACATTTTTCAATCAAACTCTAGTACGGGCAGTTACAACCATCAGAAATTGCCCATTATTGTGATAGATAATCTTAATCTCGATTTGTTTGAAGGTTGCAAAAACAGAAAAAAATATTCTGAGCAAGATTTAAAAGAAATATTAAGTTGGGTGAATGAAAACCAATATTTCTGGGGAATCTTTTATATCCTAGAACTATCACTTAATCAGTTTTATGACGACATACAGAAAGCTATTCAAGTAAGTGAATGAGATCAGCACAATTATGAATATAAAAAGTTCACTGGCTGCCGGATTGCAGCGGCACCGAAGCGAAGCCCACCAACGCTGAAAGCTAAGGTGGGCGAAGAGGCAGCGAAAAGCCGGAACAACAGCTCTCATCTGCACCGCTGCACACAGCCCCAATAAAAAATCCAAAATTCAGGAAACAAAATCCAAAATCACTTCGTGCAAATCCGTTCAATTCGTGGCAAAACGGTTCAGGCCGCTTTAAGCGTCCCGACCCTTTTTCTCAACTTTTTCCGCTTCTCGAACATTATCTATACTTTTTTGTATAGATGAATCTGTACTTTTGTGTACAGATTGAAAATCATTAAAAATCAGATTAAACAGAACGAATCATGAGTGAAATGCTCAATACCTTGGAGCAAACGGCCCTGAGTGAGTACAAATATGGCTGGGTAACCGATATTGAAGCCGATGAAGCCCCTCCCGGCCTCAGCGAAGATATTGTGCGCTTCATCAGCGCCAAAAAGAAGGAACCGGAATGGATGCTGGAGTGGCGATTAAAAGCTTACCGGCATTGGTTGAAAATGACCGAGCCTACATGGCCCAATGTGAAATATCCAAAAATAGATTACCAGGCAATTAAATATTACAGCGCTCCTAAGCAAAAAATAACGCTCAACAGTTTAGATGAAATTGATCCTGAGTTAAGAGCTACGTTTGAAAAGCTGGGCATTTCTTTAGACGAACAAAAACGTTTAAGTGGTGTGGCAGTTGATGCGGTGATTGATTCAGTTTCAATTGCAACAACGTTCAAAACACAATTGGCTGAACTCGGAATTATTTTCTGCAGCATGAGTGAAGCTGTGCAGGAGCATCCTGAACTCATAAAAAAATGGCTGGGCTCTGTTGTGCCCATGACCGATAATTATTTTGCTGCTTTAAACAGCGCTGTGTTTAGCGATGGAAGTTTCTGTTACATTCCAAAAGGGGTTCATTCGCCCATGGAGTTGAGTACTTACTTCCGCATAAATGCAGAAAACACCGGGCAGTTTGAACGTACACTCATTGTTGCTGAAGAAGGATCTTATGTAAGTTATTTAGAAGGTTGCACTGCTCCCATGCGTGATGAAAATCAATTGCATGCTGCCGTGGTTGAAATTGTTGCTTTAGATAATGCTGAAGTAAAATATAGTACCGTACAAAACTGGTATCCCGGTAATAAAGAAGGCAAAGGCGGTATTTACAATTTTGTTACCAAGCGTGGAATTTGTGCAGGTGTAAATTCAAAAATCAGCTGGACGCAGGTTGAAACAGGATCGGCCATTACATGGAAATATCCCAGTGTAATTTTAAAAGGTGATAACAGCCAGGGTGAATTTTATTCAGTTGCAGTAACAAATAATCATCAGCAGGCCGATACAGGAAGTAAGATGATGCATATTGGTAAAAACACAAGAAGTCGTATTGTATCAAAAGGAATTTCTGCCGGCTTCAGTCAAAATAGTTACAGAGGTTTGGTGCAGGTGGGTAAAAACGCAATCAATGCAAGAAATTTTTCTCAGTGCGATAGTTTGTTGCTGAGTGATAAATGTGGCGCTCATACTTTTCCTTACATCGAAGTAAAAAACAGTACGGCACAAGTGGAGCATGAAGCAACCACTTCAAAAATTGGTGAAGATCAGATTTTCTATTGCAACCAGCGTGGACTGGATATGGAAACCGCAGTTGCATTAATCATTAATGGTTTTGCAAAAGAAGTAATGAATCAGTTGCCCATGGAGTTTGCAGTAGAAGCGCAAAAGTTATTGGCAATTTCATTAGAGGGAAGTGTGGGGTAAACGGCCCGGCCCCCTCTAACTCCCCCAAAGGGGGAGGATTGCAAAGCACAGCCCTTGCTATTTAAAGAGTTTTTATTAAATGCATGCAGGTTGATATATGTTGATTGAAAATAAATAGAAGATGTGGAAGAATGAAAAGTTTGGATGAGTTATAGAGTACCGCTCTTTCTCCTTTGGGGAAAGAGAAGGAGAATGGGGCTTTTGAAGTTCTTTTAATGTTGACCAGCGTTAGTGCAGCTATTAAGCTTTCGTTGCGCCTGCCACGCAACGAAGTGGCTGCGTGGTAGCACACTTTTACTGATGAAATATATTCATCTGTTGAAAAGTAAAAGACAAAAGTAAAATTAATAAAAAGTTGCCCGGCCTCCCTCTCTTTTGGAGAGGGAATGAGGGTGAGGCCGAAAAGTAAAAAACTATTGTTCAATTTATAAACAAATGCCCGGCTTCCCCTCTTGGGAGGGGTGTAGGGGTGGGTTAAAAAACAAACTATGTTATCAATAAAATATTTACATGCAAGGATCGAAGAAAAAGAAATCTTAAGAGGAATCAACCTCACTATTAAACCAGGTGAAGTACATGCCATCATGGGGCCAAATGGAAGCGGAAAATCTACATTGGCTTCTGTGTTGGCTGGCCGTGCTGATTATGAAGTAACAAATGGTAGTGTTGAATTTTTAGGAAAAGATCTGTTAGAGCTTTCACCTGAAGATCGTGCAAGAGAAGGCTTGTTTCTTGCTTTTCAATACCCCATTGAAATACCCGGAGTAAGCACCACCAACTTCATTAAAACGGCTGTGAATGAAATCCGCAAATACCGTGGTGAAGAGCCCATGGATGCGGTTGCATTTTTGAAACTGATGAAAGAAAGAATGAAACTGGTGAATATTGATCAGAGTTTGTTAAGCCGTTCATTGAACGAAGGCTTCAGTGGTGGTGAAAAAAAGCGGAATGAAATTTTTCAGATGGCAATGCTTGAACCAAAGCTGGCGATACTTGATGAAACAGATAGTGGTTTGGATATTGATGCGTTACGTATAGTTGCTGAAGGGGTAAACAAACTCCGGACAAAAGATAATGCAACATTGGTGATTACACACTACCAGCGTTTGCTCGATTACATTATTCCTGATTTTGTGCATATTCTTTACAAAGGACGTATTGTAAAAACCGGTGGTAAAGAACTGGCGTTGGAATTGGAAGAAAAAGGATATGATTTTATTAAAGAAGAGGTTGGTGAAGAAATGGAAAGCCCCCTCTAACTCCCCCAAAGGGGGAGGACTCCAGAGCACAGCCCTTGCTTGTTTTGGAGTTTAATAAATTTTAGAGATGTCGAAATGTGATGATAAGTGTACAAAAGTTGAAATGCTTAATTACAATTGATAAACAAATAAAACAAAGCTCGGCCTCCCTCTCTACCGGAGAGGGACCGAGGGTGAGGCCATGTCAGAATTAAAAGAATTAATAAACGATAAATACGCCGAACAGAAGTTCAGCGAAAAAGGTGCTTTGCAAAGTCTTAGCAACAAAGGCTATGAAGCATTTACTGAACTGGGTATCCCCACTGTAAAACATGAAGAATGGAAGTACACAAGGATCGGCAGTGTGTTGGGTAAAGATTTTTCTTATGCAACAGATACAACGGTTGTTACAGCAAAAGATGTAGATGCGTTTCGCTTGCCCGGTAATGAACAGGCCAATGAGCTGGTGTTTGTAAATGGAATTTATCAGCCACAACTATCAGCAATTCGCTCATCAGCAGATGAACTGGTGATCATGTCATTAAATGAAGCGGTAAAAGGGGAATTCAAATCAATTGTTGATAATAATCTGGGTCACAGCGCAACATATCATACTGATGGAATCAATGCATTGAACAATGCATTTGCATATCAGGGTTTGTTTATTTCAATCAAGAAAAACAAATCGGTTGAACATCCGCTTTATTGTTATTATATCAATGATGCCAGAACAGTGAATGTGTTTTCACAACCACGTACACTCATTCATGTAGCTGCTAATGCAGAAGTGAAACTGGTAGAAGAAGAAGTAACAATGGGTGCCAGTGATTCGTTCATTAATAAAGTTTCTGAAATTGTTGTGGAAGAAAATGCACAGGTTTCTATTTATAAAATTCAGAACGAAGACAGTTATAGCAGTTGTGTAAAAACAACACATGTAAGACAAGTAGGAGTGAGTAAAGTAAATTCTGTAACCATTACATTAAATGGTGGCATCATCCGTAACAACCTCAATTTTATTTTAGAAGCTCCGGGCTGTGAAAGTAATATGTATGGATTGTATTGTGTGAAAGGGAATACTCATGTTGACAATCACACCATTGTTGATAACAAAATGCCCAACAGTTTAAGCAATGAATTGTATAAAGGAATTATTGATGAAAATGCAGTAGCTGTTTTCAACGGTAAAATATTTGTTCGTCAGGATGCACAAAAAACAAATGCCTACCAGAGTAACAAGAATGTATTACTCAGTGATACGGCAACCATCAATACCAAGCCACAGCTGGAAATTTTTGCCGATGATGTAAAATGTTCACATGGCTGTACCATTGGGCGTTTGGATGAAGATGCCTTGTTCTATCTGCGTGCAAGAGGCATTGGTGAGAAGGCTGCAAAGGCTTTACTGTTGCATGCTTTCGCTATTGAGATTTTGGAAAAAATTGAACTGGAGCCGATCCGGGAATATGTTGATCGGATCATTTCGGAAAGATTGGATTTTAATATGTAACCGCAAAGTCGCTAAGGCGCAAAGAAAAAATTAGCGTTAATCTGTGTAATTCGTGACAAACAAAAACATGCAAACAACTTCCTTACATATTGCATTTGATGTAGAGCAAATCAGGCGTCACTTTCCCATACTCAACCGTATGGTGAAAGACAAGCCGCTGGTTTATTTTGATAATGCAGCAACAACTCAAAAGCCAATTGAAGTAATTGATGCGTTAACCGGTTACTATCAATTCTACAATGCCAATATTCACCGTGGTATTCATTCGCTGGCCGAAGAAGCAACGGCTGCTTATGAAGCCACAAGAGATACGGTTCAGCATTTTATCAATGCCCAGCATCGTGAAGAAATTATTTTCACAAGAGGTGTTACAGAAAGTATCAACCTTGTTGCCTATACATGGGCAAGAACAAATCTCAAAGCAGGTGATGAAATCATCATCAGCGGAATGGAACATCACAGCAATATTGTACCCTGGCAATTGATTGGTGAAATGACGGGTGCGAAGTTAAAAGTGATTCCGGTTGATGACAATGGCGAACTCATCATGGAAGAGTTTTACAAACTCCTGAATGAAAAAGTAAAATTAGTTTCTGTTGTTCATGCTTCCAATTCGTTGGGTACAATCAATCCGGTAAAAGAAATCATTGAAGCTGCACATAAAATTGGAGCAATTGTAATGTTGGATGGTGCACAATCAACTGTTCACCTTGATATTGATGTACAGGAACTCGATTGTGATTTTTTTGCTATCAGTTCACATAAAGTATATGGCCCAACAGGTATTGGTGTATTGTATGGCAAAATGGAATTGCTTGAAGCCATGCCTCCGTTCATGGGAGGTGGTGAAATGATCAAAGAAGTAACATTTGAAAAAACAACCTGGAACGATTTGCCTTATAAGTTTGAAGCTGGTACTCCCAATATTGCGGATACAGTTGCATTAAAAGCAGCCATTGATTTTGTAGAACGTATTGGTAAAAAACAAATCCGCAGACATGAGGATGAGTTGTTACAATATGCAACATCAGAATTGGAAATGATCAAAGCGGTTCGGATGATTGGCAAAGCAAAACAAAAAGTGAGTGTTGCATCCTTTGTTGTAGAAGGCGTGCATCCGCAGGATCTGGGAATACTGTTAGACAATCAGGGTGTTGCTGTGCGTACAGGCCATCATTGCACACAACCATTGATGCAACGTTTCGGCATTCCCGGCACAACAAGAGCAAGCTTTGCCATGTACAATACAAAAGATGAAATTGATGTAATGATTGAGGGTTTGAATAAAGCAATTAAACTTTTAGGCCCCCTCTAACTCCCCCAAAGGGGGGATAGCAAGGCACAGCCCAATCTTGTTGAAGTGCTTGATAAATCGTGGAGAGTTAGATATGTGATGATAAAAGAACAAAAGCTGAAATGCTTAATTACAAATGTTGAACAAAAAAATTAAAGCCCGGCCTCCCTCTCCATTGGAGAGGGATCGAGGGTGAGGCCGCATATGAAAACAATACCAGAAATAGAACAAGAAATCATTGACGATTTTTCCCTGTTTGATACTTGGGATGAAAAGTATGAATACATCATTGACATGGGAAAAAAACTGAAGCCTTTGGAACAGGAGCACAAGAAAGATGAAAATAAAATCAAAGGTTGCCAGAGTACGGTATGGATGGTCAGTGAATTTAAAGATGGGAAAGTATTTTACCGGGCAGAGAGTGATGCGGTGATTGTAAAAGGATTAGTGAGTATGCTCATCCGTGTATTGAGCGGGCATGCACCCAAAGAGATCATCAATGCAAAGCTGGATTTTATTGATAAGATTGGCATGAAACAACACCTGGCACAAACAAGAAGCAATGGTTTGCTGAGTATGGTGAAGCAAATGAAATTAGATGCAACAGTTTATTTAGCTAAGAGTTTGAATGAGGAAAAAAAGACAAAAGAGGAAGCTTGAAATTCAGGACTATCTTTTAATCTATTTCTCTCTTTTACTCTCTTAGTTCAACAAACTTCATTGAATTAAATATGTTAGACAAAGAAAAAATAAAAGAACAGATCACAGAAAAGCTGCAAACGGTATTTGATCCCGAGTTGCCGGTGAATATTTATGACCTGGGTTTGATCTATAATGTTGATGTGAACGATAATGGATATGCACAGATCACCATGACGTTAACAGCACCAAGTTGCCCGGCTGCACAATCATTACCCGTTGAAGTAGATCAGAAAGTAAGAGAAGTGGAAGGAATAACGGATGCGAATGTAATGATCACCTGGACACCGAAGTGGAACAAAAGTATGATGAGCGAAGTGGCAGCATTGGAATTAGGATTTATGTAATGACTTACTCCGGCCTTCAGGCCGGAGATAAAAAACAATAATTATGGCAATGATTTCATTAGATAGTTTGATGGGCAACAGCGGTCCATCCTATCCCGAACAAATTGTAGCACCATACCGCAAAGAACTGGTGGATGCAGGTTTTGAGCAGATGATGACAGTTGAAGAAGTAGAAAATGTGCTTAGCAATAATGCAGGTAAAACGGTATTGGTTGTATTGAACAGTGTATGCGGTTGCAGCGCAAGAGTAAGCAGGCCTGGAACATTACTCAGCTTTTTCAATCATGTTGTGCCCGATGTGAAAGCAACATTGTTTGCAGGTATGGAAAAAGAAACAGTGGTGCATTTCAGGGAAAAATATCTGAATGGCGTAACACCTTCATCACCCAATGTCATTCTGCTGAAAGATGGAAACGTATTGCTTCACCTGCAGCGGCACCAGATTGAAACGACTGATGCAGGAAGCATTGCAGATGCATTGGTTGAAGTGTATAACAAAGAATGTACGAAACAAACAACGGAAGAAGAATACAACGAACTGAAAACTTATTTCACAAACGTTTACCAGGTTGATCCATTAGCAACACAAGATTAAAATTATTCACATGAAGATTACATCAGCAGAAGAATATGGTATCCGCATACTGATCCGCATTGCATCGGCTAACTTAACTGAAGGATTAAGCATTCCGCAGTTGAGTGAAGCAGAAGGATTAAGCGAACCGCATGTAGCCAAGCTGTGCCGTACACTGCGGATGGAAGGTTTCATCAACAGCACACCCGGTTATAAGGGCGGTTATGTATTGGCTAAGCCAGTTGGCGACATTATTATCAATGATGTAATAAAAGCTTTGGGCGGAACTTTGTACGATAAAGAATTTTGTGGCGCACATACCGGGCTTGAACGATTATGCACCAACTCCATTGACTGTTCCACCCGTTCATTGTGGCGGATGGTACAATACACACTCGATAACCTGCTGAATAAATTAACATTAAAAGATCTGATGGTGAACGAAAAAGAAGTGGAGTTGAAATTAGAAGCGATTATGCAGAGAAATATGGATGAGATGGTGAAGTAATTACAACTTCCACTCAACAATCTCATTCACCCATTCTTCTTTAAGCGGAGTTGTTACTTTAATATAGTTATCGCTGTAACCTTCCATCATGCCGTTCTTACTGTGTCCTTCAAACAGAACCGGTCTTGTTTCACCAGCGTGTTGCTGTGTAAAATATTGCATCTTCATGTAGGAAAGATTGCGGAGTGTTTTGTTACGATCATGACGAACATTCACCGGCACAACAGGTTGAATGCTTAATGCATGTGTGTTGTCCCTTTCTGAATAAGTAAATACATGCAGGTAAGAAATATCCAATGAATGTAAAAAGTCAAATGTTTCTTTAAATTCTTCATCTGTTTCTCCGGGAAAACCAACAATCACATCTACACCAATACAGCAATGGGGCATCAGTTGTTTAATAAGTGCTACCCGTTCAGCATACAATTCACGTTTGTAACGGCGGCGCATCATTCCTAAAATGCTGTTGCTTCCACTTTGCAATGGAATATGAAAATGCGGCATAAACTTTTTACTCTTACTTACAAATTCAATAATTTCTTTAGTGAGTAAGTTTGGTTCAATGGAAGAGATACGGTAACGTTCAATGCCATCTACTTTTTCTAATTCCTGTATGAGCGAATAAAAATTTTCTTTCTTTTCATTCGGGGTGTGTTTTAAATCTCCTCTTTGGGGGGTGGGGGGGCTGAAGTCGCCGAGGTTTACACCCGTCAATACAATTTCTTTACTTCCTCCTGCTGCAATTTCTTTGGCGTTGCTGATCACATTGGCAATGGTATTGCTCCTGCTTTTTCCACGGGCCATGGGAATGGTGCAGAAAGAACAGGTGTAATCGCAACCGTCCTGTACTTTTAAAAATGTACGTGTACGGTCGTTGATAGAAAACGATGCGTTGAAACCACTCACATCTTCAATTTCACAACTGCTGATTTTAGCGCTGTCGCCTTTAGCAAGTTCTTTTATATGCGAAGCAAGATTAAATTTTTCTGCTGCACCAAGCACTAAATCAACACCCGGAATCTCTGCAATTTCTTTTGATTTGAGTTGTGCATAACAACCGGTGATTACCACTAAACTTTCGGGAGATTTTCTTTGAATACGACGAACTAACTGCCGGCATTCTTTATCTGCATTATCAGTTACAGAACAGGTATTAATCACATATACATCAGCCTTCTCATCAAACTCTTTTTTTTCAAAACCTTCCTTCTCCATCATGCGGCTGATGGTGGAGGTTTCGGAGTAATTGAGCTTACAACCGAGTGTATGAAATGCGACCGATTTTGCTGCTGCCATGGGGCGGCAAAGATACAGCCCCCTTCCGACTTCCCCCAAAAGGGGAAGCCATCAATTCACAAAGCCAGCTTTACAGAGAGTTTTATTTGTTTGTACCTGCATGATAGCTGAACTGGAAGAATTTCAGTTTGGGGTTGATTTGCAGTACCGCTCCCTCTCTTCAAGGAGAGGGAGAAGGAGGGAGAGAGGCGAAAAGATGAATAGTCTTTCTGCTGCACAAGAGTGCGACGCCAATGCAGTTGAACAGGGATATAACTGCTGACTACATAAAAATTTATATCATTGCAATAGATTCAGATATATGAAAAAAGCACTTCCTTATATTTTGCTCATTGTTTTGCTGCTGGCGGCAGTGATGATACGGCAATGCCGATTTGCAAAAAATACAACCGATAACGAAAAAGAAAAGAAGAGAAGAACCGAAGATGTCCGCAATTCAACGGATCAGAAAACAGATAATCAAAAAACAAATCTGGATGTTTTCAGAGACCCATCATCTGATTATTATTTTACAAAACATGCAAGATGCAGGATGAAGTGCAGGCATATTACCCAGGAAGAAGTAAAAGAAATTGTACAACGGGCAAATGTGAATTACAATAAGAGTGAGTTGGATGCAGCGCAAGGTCCTAAGTATGCAATGGAGGGCTATACATCAAAAGATAATCAACATGTGCGGATCATTGTTGCACCAAAAGAAAGGCATTTAACAATTGTAACAGTGATTGATTTGGATGAAGAATGGGAATGCCCCAGTTGCGGCCCCCATCCGACTTCCCCCAAAGGGTGAAGCCACCATCACACAGCCCATGCTATTCAAAAAAGTATGAGTAAGTTTTATGGGTATGTGATGATAAAAATTTCTAAGCTGATGTGGAAGAACAAAATGATTATTAAAGATATAATGCACCGCCTCCTCAAATAAAATTCACATTCCGCTTTCCTTCTCCTTGTGGAGAAGGTGCCGAAGGCGGATGAGGCGAGAGGAGGAAGGGAGGTGAGGCCAGAGAACTGCAAAGCACAAGGCCAGCTTATTTATAATGTTTATGAAATACTGAGTGTTTGAAATGTGATGATTAAAGAACTAAAGGTGATGAGGGAGACTAATAAACTTAATAAAGATAAAAAGCACCGCTCCCTCTCATTAAGGAGAGGGAGAAGGAGGGTGAGGCCGGGAGAGGAGTTGCTGCTGCACATGTCCAGCTTTATGAAAGGGTTCAATTAACAGCAGAGTATCTAATATGTGATGAATAAAGAAATAAAGCTGATGTGGAAGAACAAAATGATTATTAAAGATATAATGCACCGCCTCCTCTCTACCGGAGAGGAGGGTGGGAGGAGAGGCTTTTTATGAAACCATTTCAATTCATCTACGCCATTTATGCCATGATTTTATTTGTAGCAATCCTGTTTTTGGTTATACCATTTGTACTCATTGGTTCTTTGTTTGGAAAAATAAGTGGTGGAAATTTTATTATGCGTATTGCTCATGGCTGGGCCGATGTGTGGTTGTTCCTCATTGGCATTTATCATGTGCGCATTGTGGAGCAGGAAATCAAAGAACATCAACCGTATATTTTTGTGAGCAATCATAATTCGTACATGGATATTCCGCAGTTGCTGAAAGCAATCAGAAAACCATTACGTGTATTGGGAAAAGCAGAAACAGGAAAAATTCCTGTATTCGGGATTATTTACAATGCAGTGGTGGTAACGGTTTTGAGAGGCAGTGCACAGAACAGAGCCAGGAGTGTGAAAATATTGAAATCGGTATTGGGCAAAGAAATTTCCATCTTCATTGCACCGGAAGGAACATTCAATATGACGGACAAACCATTGGGCAGTTTTTATGATGGCGCTTTTCGTTTGGCTATTGAAACACAAACTCCCATTAAGCCTTTATTGTTTTTAGATGGGATTGATCGTATGCACTGGCGCAGCGTTTTTACATTAACTCCCGGAAAATTAAAAACGGTTTACCTTGAAGAAATTTCTCCTGAAGGTTATACTGCTGAACAACTGAAGCAAAAAGTATATGAACTGATGGAGAAGAAGCTGGTGGAGTATAAGGCGGGTTGGGTGCCCCCATCCCCTAAAGGGGTGTAAATACAAACTCTCACTGTAAGTATAGTTTCCTAATTTTATTGGTTCATGAACATTGAAAATGTTGAAAATATTTTTTCTGATCAACCAGCGGAGACAAACTCCCCTTTAGGGGATGGGGGCTTTGCCGATATCATCATACCACTTGCTCTTCCGCAAAATTACACCTGGAGTATTCCTGAACGTTTGCAGGAACAGGCGAGAGTGGGTGTGCGTGTGGAAGTGGAACTGCGGAAGAAACGTTATGCAGGTGTCATCAAACGTATTCACAACAACAAGCCATCTGCTTTTGAACCGAAAGGAATTTTAAATGTTTTGGATGTTGAACCCATCATTCATGAACAGCAATTGCAACTGTGGGAATGGATTGCCAATTATTATTTGTGTACCGAAGGTGAAGTGATGGCCGCTGCTCTGCCTGCACATTTTAAACTCAGCAGTGAAACTATCCTGATGTACAATGAAGAAATAGGCGATGATTTTTCAACATTGGATCATGATGAATATTTAGTGGCTGAAGCATTGCTCATCCGCAAAGAATTAAAGTTGGCGGAGGTACAGCAGATTCTTGATACATCGCATGTGTATCCTGTTGTAAAACGGTTGATTGAAAAGCGTGTTTGTTTTGTATGGGAATCGTTGAAAGAAACCTATTCAGCAAAAAAAGAAACCTTTGTTTTACTCAATCCGCAATATAATAATGAAGATGCATTGAGTGATTTGCTCAACAACTGGAGCCGTGCACCCAAACAAATGGAATTGCTGTTGAGCTATCTGCATTTAATTAAAACAGAAGGTGAAGTAACAAAAACTGCCTTGTTGAAAAAGAGCGGCGCAAGCGATGCACAGTTAAAAGGATTGGCAGAAAAAAATATTGTATTTCTTGAAAAACGTTCTGTTGACCGGTTACAAAACCTGCCAAGAAATATTTCCATTGATTTTGAATTGACAACTGATCAGTTAAAGGCATTGGATGAAATCAGAAAAAGTTTTGATGCTAAACCTGTTTGCCTGCTGCATGGTGTAACAGGAAGCGGAAAAACATTACTCTACATCAAACTCATTGAAGAGTATATCAAAAAAGGAAAGCAGGTGCTGTACCTGTTGCCGGAAATTGCATTAACAGCACAAATCATAAGAAGATTGCAAAAACATTTTGGTGGCTACATTGGTATTTATCACAGCAAGTTTAACCAGAACGAACGCATTGAAATCTGGAATAAAATAAAAACCGGTGAAATGAAAGTAGTGCTGGGTGCAAGAAGCAGTCTCTTTCTTCCCTTTGCTGATTTGGGTTTAATTGTTTGTGATGAGGAACATGATGGTTCTTACAAGCAACAACAGCCTGCTCCACGCTATCATGCAAGAGATGCTGCCGTGTATTATGCAAACTTATTTGGAGCAAAAGTTTTATTGGGAAGTGGCACGCCCAGTGTTGAAACGTATTATAACACGCAAACAAAAAAATATGGTTTGGTTGAATTAAATGAACGTTATGGTGAAGGTGAATTGCCAACCATTGAACTGATTGATACCAAGCCACTCTTTAAACAAACAAAAGAAAAAGTAATGATTGCTCCTGCTTTGCAAAAAGCAATTGAAGAATCATTGCAGCAGAATAAACAGGTCATCTTATTTCAGAACAGGCGTGGATATACACCACACCAGGTTTGCAAAGCCTGTGGCTGGATACCGCATTGCCGTTATTGCGATGTGAGTTTAACGTTTCACAAATTCAAAAACAAACTGCAATGTCATTATTGCGGAACAGTGTATCCAACATTTACAACCTGTGAAGCCTGCGGCAGTCATGATTTTATGCAGTTGAATTTTGGTACTGAAAAAGTAGAAGAGCAATTGCAGGAATTATTTCCCACAGCAAAGATTGCACGGATGGATTATGATACAGTGAGTGGTAAAACAGCACATGATCAGTTGATCCAGCAATTTGAACAACAGAAAATTGATGTATTGGTTGGTACACAGATGGTGGTGAAGGGTTTGGATTTTGAACATGTAAATCTTGTTGGCATACTCGATGCCGACAGTTTGTTGAGCTTTGCTGATTTCCGGGTAAATGAACGTGGCTTTCAATTGATGGAGCAGGTAAGCGGAAGAGCAGGAAGAAAAGATGCATTGGGCAATGTGTTGATACAGGTAGCCAATATCAATCACCCGGTGCTGAAGTATGTAAAGGCGCATGATTACAAATCTTTTTTTGCAGAAGAGATACAGGGCAGGCGACAGTTTTTTTACCCGCCGTTTTCAAGAATCATTCAACTTACGTTTAAACATAAGTTTAAAGAAGTGGTGGAAGCTGCATCGCAGATGGTGGCTGAAAATATGAAACCATTGCTGGGTAAGTATATGGTGGGCCCGGCAGAACCGGTGGTGAACCGTGTACGTAATCAGTATCTCATGGAACTGGTGTTGAAGTTGCCGAAGGATGCACAACTGATTCATCAATGCAAAGAAATGATACTGGCACAGGTGGTGCATTTGCACAATCATGCAAAGTTTAAAAGTGTGGTGATGATTGCGGATGTGGATAAGGTGTAATTCCGGTCGGCCCAGCGAAGCCGGTCTGACCGATGAATTATTTTTCTTGATCAGGCGATTGACAAAGGCGTAGACTGCGAAGAGCACTAAGCAGATTGCAAAAACACTTCCGCAGGTAATTGAAAATAATCTTTTAAACGTTGCGCCATTTTTAATGTGATCTCCCTTCTTCCTGCCAGAATTGATGATACATGCCCTTTACTGCCAATAATTACTTCAAGATCTTTTGCTTTCATCCCTTTTTCTTCCATCTTCAGTTTAATGACATCAATCGGGTTCAGTTCAGGCAGGTGAATATGTTTGTCTTCATAGTCTTTAATCAATAATAAAAGCAACGCCAGTTCATCTGCTTCGGGTGTACCTTCAGCCGCATGAAAAATTTCCATGCTTCGTTTAACGGCTTTTTTATAATCCGTTTCTTTTTTTATGATTTTCCAGTTCATGCTTTGTAATTTAAAATTTTAAGATCAAATGCAACAGTGGCAGCATCAATTTTATCATACTGTTTGTGCGTTCCAAACCAGATAATATATGCGGCTGATTGTTTAAAATTTACAGCAACAATAAGCCGGTAATCATTTCCTTTAAGGTTAAAGATCACCCGGTTGTTAGCCACAATACTGGCATTGCCATATACCTGTTTCAGTTCGTTGAAGTTTTTGTAATTGGAGTTGCTGAATTCTTTATGCCAGGCCAGCAGTGCAATTTTTGCCGCCGGATATTTATCGACATAAAAAAGAATAGCTCTTTTTACAACCACATTCATGAACGTAAAAATAGGATTAAGTTTTCAAAATGAAAACTTTAAATTTGTGATGGGGCCGGGCTGGTAAAAGTTAATTTATCAATGCAAAGAAATGATTGTAGCACAGGCCATTCATTTGCACAATCATGATAAGTTGAAAAGTGTGGTGATGATACCGGATGTGTATAAGGTGTAATTCCGGTCTGCCCGGCGAAGCCGGTCTGACCGATGAATTATTTTTGTTGGTCAGGCGATTGACACCGAAAGCAATTTTATTATTAACTTTAAATCATGAAAACAACCTACCGTCTTCATACAAACGAAATAACAGCAGATTTACTGCAATCTATCAAAGCAGCATTTGCAAACAGGGAAATCGAGATCATTGTTTCTGATGAATTGGATGATACAGAAAAAATCAGAAATTATACTGCTGATGAAGACAGTTTTCGATTCTGGATGGCAGAGGAAGAAGACCTGTACCAGGACTATCTAACCAAAAAGCCATCATGAAAACAGGTGATATTGTATTATTTCCTTCTTTTCTATCATAATGAAATAGTAGAATAAATGATAGAATTTAAAAAGTGAATATGAAATACTTTCTTTTTTTGCAAATAGCATTTATTTGGGCAATTGGGTGTGAAAACCATGAAACATCAGAGCAGCTTAATTTTAGAGGATTAGCAAAAGATCAAAATCTCGATTTCAAAGGGGCTATTGCAGAGTTTACCAAAGCAATTGAAATTAATCCTAGATATTCGGAAGCTTATTTTAATAGAGGAGCCACTAAGCATAAATTAAATGACTACTTTGGAGCAGTAGAGGATTACACAAAAGCTATTGATATCCGCCCTAAGGAGGGGAAATTTTATTTTTATCGAGGAATTTCAAAGTATGAGCAGGGGGCCTTTATGGAAGCAATTGCTGACTTCAATGCAGCTGTTGAAAATTACCCCGAGTACGCTGAAGCGTATGTTCACAGGGGTATGGCAAAAGATAAATTAAAAGAATATAAAGGGGCAATAGAAGATTACAATAAGGCTATTGGAATTAAGCCTAAGGATGCGGAAACTTATTTATTTCGGGGTATGGCAAAGGATAAATTAAAGGAATATAATAGTGCAATTTCCGATTATACACATACAATTGAAATTGATAATAAGGAAGCAATCGCTTATTTTTTTAGAGGAAGATGTTCTTTGATCAGCTTCAATTGCTCTTTCAAATCATTTTCTTTTAATACAATTCTTCTTATTTCCACAAAAGCCCGCATAATGGCAATGTTCATATTGATCGCCCGGTCGCTGTTGAGAATACCACTCAGCATAGCCACACCATGTTCTGTGAAAGCGTAAGGCATATATTTTCTATGCTGTCCTCTGCCGCTCTTTAAGGTCACAAATTGTGACCTTAAAGAGTCTGAACTTTCGGAAGCCTCTATTTGGGAACGCAAGCTATTGTGCTCCAATTTGGTTAGTTGGAACATAAAATCGTCAGGGAATCGCTTACTATTCCGCTTTACTGCCTGGTTAAAAACTTTTATTTCAACTTCATAAAGAGCAGCAAGGTCAAAATCCAGCATCACCCGCTCCCCCTTGATTTCATAAATCCTGTTTTGAATACTTCTGATGATCTGCATAGAGGGCCCAATTTTAAAAACGTTTAACAATGAATTTACTCTTTTAATATTGAAATGTAAAGTCGCTTTGGCCTTTGTTTATTTTACCAAAAGAAGCACGCCGTGGTTTTGTGTACTGAGCCCGTCGAAGTATCACCAACTACACAAATATGTCTCTCTTAGTCAGTTGCTGGTGATTCTAACTTTGGCAAAGTTGCAAAAGCATGATTAAATAAGTGCAGGTTGATGAAACTTTGCCAAAGTTTGTTCAAATCATCTCCCTATAATAATAAACCTTCAATCCCTCTTTTTTTCCCTTTGCTGCTTTTATCATTGCTTTGGCAACATCAACAGCCTGTATGCCTTTATACTTTGATGGAATCAAAAAAGAAAAAAACTGAAATACTTTCTTGCCGATGCTTTCTCCAGTCCGTTGTTCTTTACGCCTGCCCAATAAAAATGATGGACGAAATACATGAAAGCTGTTGAAGTTGTATGTTGCAATCACTTCTTCCACTTCACCTTTCAATCTTGAATAAAAAATAGAAGATTTTGAATCGGCACCCGCAGCAGAAACTAATAAGTATTGCTTAAACCCTGCTTCTTTGCCAAACCTTGCTGCATTCACCGGTATATCAAAATCAATGGTCCGGTATAAAGCTTTATCACCTTTTACATGAGCATTGGTAGTGCCGATGCAACAGAAAATACAATCGCCTTTGCCGAGTTTGGCTTTGTAATCATCATAGTCAGAAAAATTGGTGATGCAGGTTTCCAGTTTTGGATGTGTAATATCCAAGGGTCGTCTTACCAGTACCCGTACTTTGGTAAAAGTATCATCGTTCAGTAATTGTTCCAGCAAGTGCGAACCAATTAAACCGGTTGCTCCCAGAACTACTGCTGTTTGTCCGTTCATTTGGTAATTAGCTTTTTAAAGTAAGACTTTTACTTTCAAGATAAAGGGTGTCAGGATCGAAATCAGTTACATCATCCCACATCACTGTGCCGTTAAATACTTTTACATTGCTGCAAAAAGATTCATCCTGTAATGATTGATAAACAGGATAGTTCAGGTAAGATGAAAAGTCAAATTCCTTTACTTCTTTATTGTCAAACATCAGAATGAGTTTGAATTTACTTTCGTAATCTGCTTTTATTACTCTTGGGTTCATATATTATTTTAAAGGGTCAATTGCAAACACTTTATTTCCAGTTACTGCCAGTTGCCAGTTAGCCATTAATTCTTCTTTGTGTATTTCGATCCATGCCTCAACCAGTTTTTCTTTATTGGCTGGAAGTGATCCTTCTAACAAATTACCATCCGGTATCTGATAAACGGCTTCTTTTTCTCCATACCTCACATGAATATGAGGCAGTTTATGTTGTTTTGTATCCAGATAATACATGGCAACAATTATTCCATAAAACATTGATATAACCGGCATAACCAAAGTTATTAAATATTCAGGATGTTTGCAGTATGCAAGTTCATCAAAATATTTCACTGAAGCAATACAATACATTCGGCATTGATGTAAAGGCAAAACTGTTTGCCGATTTTTCATCTGTTGAAAAACTGCAGGAGTTATTGCAATATATACAGCAGCTTTCTCCTAACAGCTTTAAATTCATTTTGGGTGGGGGAAGTAATATTTTATTTACAAAAGATGTGGATGGTTTGGTTTTGAAAAATGAAATCAGTGGGATTGAAAAAATAAAAGAAGACGATGAATTTGTTTATTTGCGTACAGGTGCGGGGGTTAACTGGCATCAGTTTGTTTTGTATTGTGTAGAACACAATTATGGCGGAGTAGAGAACCTGAGTTTAATTCCGGGAAATGTGGGTGCAAGCCCCATGCAGAACATTGGAGCTTATGGGGCAGAGATTAAAGAAGTGTTTGAAGAACTGGAAGCGTATCATCTCCATGATAAAACCATTGAAAAGTTTTCAAATAAAGACTGTGAGTTTGGTTATCGAGAAAGTGTGTTCAAACGAAAATTTAAAAATCAGTTTGTGATTTTGAATGTTACTTACAAACTAAGAAAGCACCCGGTGTTCAATACAAGCTATGGTGCATTAAATCAAGAGTTGGAACAGATGGGAGTAAAAGAATTAAGTGTTCAAAACATTTCACAGGCAGTGATCAATATCCGTTCTTCCAAGTTGCCCGATCCGAAAGTAATTGGCAATGCAGGAAGTTTTTTTAAGAATCCACAAATTTCAAAATCAAAATTTCAAAACCTTCAAAGCGGGTTCCCATCTATTGTTGGTTATCCGTTGGAGAATGCTGATGTTAAACTTGCTGCCGGTTGGCTCATTGAACAATGCGGATGGAAAGGTTACAGAAAAGGCGATGCCGGTTGCCATGCAAAGCAGGCATTGGTGCTTGTAAATTATGGCAATGCAAGCGGAAAAGAAATTTATGATTTGAGTGCAGAGATTTTACAAAGTGTAAAAGAAAAGTTTGGAGTTTTACTTGAGCGTGAAGTGAATATTATTTAGCAGAGTTGTCATCCCGGGGAACGAGGGATCTGTTCATCTTTTATACAAAAGCCAGGCAGATTCCTCCTGCGTCGGAATGACATCAGCTCACCACCCAACTCATCACCAGTTCTTTCATAAAACGGTAATGAACAGTTAATGAAACAGGATCGGATTTTTGAAAAGTGCAATTCAGTTTTCCTTCTTCATCATTGCCTTCAATATCTTCAATGTGCATGTGCTGGCGAAAATCAACGCCTCCGTCACCAAACCATTTGAACATGGCTTCTTTGGTACTCCAAAGCAAAGTAGCTAATTGCAACAATTGAGTACTGCTCATTTGTTCATCCAGAAACATTTTTTCTTCTTCCGTCAGAAATTTATGAGTGATGCGGAATATTTTATCCGTTGGATGTTCAATGTCCACACCAACCCGTTGTGTAGCGCTTACAATAGCAGCTGCATAATTGCCGCAATGTGAAATGGAGAAATGATATTTCTCATCGGGCAGAAAAGGTTTTCTTGTATCAGCAATTAAAATTTCTTCCAGCGGAAAATCTTCAAACAAAGTTGGCAGCAAATAGCGTCCGGCAAGGTGTTGCAATCGCTTATGCGGATGGGAAACATCTCTTTTTACAGGTACTTTCTGCAGAAAAAAATCTTCTCCTTCTTCAATATGCCAAAGCCCTACTTTTGTGGCGCTGTTGATAGTATGTTGATAAACGAGCGGCAAAATCGGTTTTAAGATTTTAGATTGCAGATTCAGGTAATATTAGCAAAACTAAAGAGAAGTATATGATTTTATCAGATAAAAGAATTCTGGAAGAGATTGAAAAAGGAACCATTAAAATTGTTCCGTACGACCGTGAATGTTTGGGCAGTAACAGTTATGATGTGCATTTGGGAAGTACACTTGCTACTTACAAGGAACATTTGATTGATGCAAAAAAGCATAACCAGATTGAGTACATGGAAATACCTGATGAAGGGTTTGTATTATATCCCAATATTTTTTACCTGGGAGTAACATTGGAATATACCGAGACACATGAGCATGTTCCTTTTTTGGAAGGCAAATCATCAACCGGTCGTTTAGGAATTGATATACATGCCACAGCCGGGAAAGGGGATGTTGGTTTTTGCGGTAACTGGACGTTGGAAATTTCAGTAAAGCAACCGGTGAAAGTATATAAAGGTATGCCCATCGGTCAGTTGATTTATTTTCCTGTGGATGGTGAAATTGAAATCAAGTACAATCAAAAGGCAAATGCCAAATACAGCGGGCAACACAATAAACCGGTGGAGAGTATGATGTGGAAGAATGAGTTTTAGGCCCCCTCTAACTCCCCCGAAGGGGGAGAATATCAACACACAGCCGCAGCTACTCAAAAAGTTTAATTAATACGGGAATGGTTGAAATTTGCTGATATAAAAAATGATGGCTGAAGTGGTAGAACAAAAAGTTTATTAAATTGATGGGGCACTGCTCTTTCACTTTGGGGAAAGAGTAAGAGTTAGAGGCTTTTGTATTTCTTCCTGTACGCAATCATCCAACCTGTTACTTCATTGTAACTTTCAATTCCTTTTCGCTGGCTGTTTTGTTTGAGATAGTAATCGTATAATACATCAGTCCAGTTTTGCAAAAAAGTGCGGTGTGCTTTTGCAAATGCAGCATAAGTTTTCAAATCTCTTTTTACACCTGCATGTAATTGTTTGCCCAGTTCTTTTGCAGTGGTTGAATCAGCAGTTCTTAAATTATTCCATGAATAAAGGAACATATCGAGATAAGCAGAGTATTGCAGCAACACATCATTGGAATTGGAAGCTGCTAAAAAACCAACAAAATTGGCTTCGCTTTCACTGGCATAACCAACCTGGTGCGCCATTTCATGACAGGTAACAAATGGCTGAACAAAATTTGGAATTTGCGTATTTACCTGCCCTTCTCCTGTAAAAGGATTGTAATAACCCTGGAAGCCCAAATAATTGCCAATTTTTCCAAACATGGAAGGTTTCAGCGACACATTGCGGTAACGAATAAAAGAAAATTTCTTTTCAAGTTCATGGTAACCTGCAACTGATGAATGAAACATTCGTTGCTGGCTCATTACAGTATCTTTTTGCTGAAGGCAGGATTCTTTGGTTGCATTAACTTTTAACAGCAGTAATTGATTGAGTTCAACCAATTGTTGTTTTTCAAACTTTCCGTTTTGCAGCCCCAGCTGGAATTCAATTCCCTTGCGGTAATAATTCAACCCCCAAAACAAATAAAAATAAACATATACAAACAGCAGAATGATGCCTGCTGTAAATAAAGGAGATAGTTTTTTTTGCCAGCTATCTTTTTTGTGAAATAAACGAACAATGAATTTGCCTATCTGCCATAGCACACTGATGATAACGATTGAATAAATAATATCGCCCAGGCTGAAAGGAATGCGGCCAAACAGGAGCCGGAGCAGGGAAGCAAGCGAAGGGAAAAAACCTGTTGCATAGTTTTTTTCGATCCAATCATGATTGCCCGAAATAAAAAAAATGAAGAGGGCGAGGATGGATAGAGCAATTACAAAAGAAGTGCGTATAAGTTTGCCGTAGGTCATTGGGCTCAAATTTACGGGAGAAAGGCGAATGCCTGCCCGCCGAAGCATGCAACTACGTTAAAACTTCGTTGGATAAATTGGCGAAGGCGGGGTGAATGGTGAATGGTGAATAGTGAATGGGAATAAGGCAGCACGAATTTTGTTGATGGCCGCTCAACTGCTGCAAATAGCCCCGACCGAAGTGAATACCCCGAAGGCTTTGTAATACCGACCAGCCACTGTAAAATGGGTAGCTTTGCAACAAGCTGAACATGGGCAACAAGCGGAGTAGCAACAAAGGGCGGGAAACAGGTGGTGAACAGGGAACAAAACGCTGCTGCTCCTAAATAAAACCCAATTTTCCTTTGGCCGGAAATTGTTTTTCGGCTACCTTTGCAAACTCTTTAAAATAGGGGTGATATGGGAAGCCGCCGGGAATATGAAATAGCATTTGTGGGTTTAAAACCCGGCATTCATGAGTTTCTTTATGAAATTGATGACAGGTTCTTTGAAGAATTCGGAAAACAGGACTTTAAAAACTGTAAAGTGAACGTAAAGCTGGAGTTGGAAAAAAACGCCGGTTTTATGTTGCTGAAGTTTGAGGTAGGAGGTGCTATTGATGTTCTTTGTGACCGCTGTGGTAACGACCTTACTTTAGAACTGTGGGACGAATTTGAAATGCTGGTGAAAATGACCGATGAACCGGAGAAAATGAATGAAGTGGAAGAAAGCCCGGATGTGTTTTTCATTGACCGTACCGAAAGTCATTTGCACATTAAGAACTGGATATATGAGTTCATTAATCTCAGCATCCCTATGCAGAATATGTGTAAGGATAGTGAAATGGGCGGAACGCAATGCAACAAAGAAGTGCTGGCACGCCTTGCTCAACTGAACCCTCAGTCAACCGAAAACAAATCAATCTGGAAAGATTTAGATAAATTTAGAAACGAGTAAAATTTAAAAGATATGCCAAATCCAAAACGCAGACATTCGCAGCAACGCAGTGCCAAGCGTCGTACACACTATACGGCAGTGAGTGTTACTTTAACAAAAGACAGCACAACAGGCGAAACACATCCACGTCACCGTGCGCATGTGAGCGAAGGCAAACTGTACTATAAAGGAAAGTTAGTAGCTGAAAAAGCTCCTGCAAAAGCGTAAGCTTAATTAACTATTTTTACCTGCATGGTCATAGGTATTGACATGATGGGTGGCGACTACGCCCCTCAGCAAACGCTGTTGGGCGTAGATTTGTTTTTAGCCGAAACTACCCCGGGCATTCAACTTCTTTTGATAGGAGATGAAGAAATTATGCGCAAGCATTTTGCAGTTGTTCCTTCCAATGTTTCTTTTGTGCATACTTCTGAGGTGATTGATATGCACGAATCTCCCACAAAAGCTTTACGGGATAAACCCAATTCATCTGTAGGTATGGGGCTTCAGTTACTTGGAAATGGAATGATTGATGCTTTCATCAGCGCCGGCAATACCGGTGTTATTATGGTTGGTGTTTTTTATAAAATAAAAGCCATTGAAGGTGTATTACGACCAACTATTTCAACTGTTATTCCAAAAGTGCAGGGTGGATATGGATTGATATTAGATGTAGGAATGCAGGCCGATTGCAAAGCAGAAAACCTTTTGCAGAATGCTATCCTGGGAAGCATCTATGCTCAGAACATTCTTGAAATAGAAAACCCAACAGTTGCACTGATTAATATTGGCGAAGAAGAAGGCAAAGGCAACCTGCTTGCACAGGCAGCCTATCAGCTCATGAAAGAAAGTAAGCTCATCAACTTTACGGGAAATATTGAAGGGCGTGAAATATTAACCGGTAAAGCCGATGTAATGGTTTGTGATGGATTTACCGGCAATGTGATTCTTAAATTGGGCGAATCAATCTTTGATATTGCCCGCTCCCGCAACCTGCATGAAGACGATTATTTTAAACGTTTCAATTTTGAAACCTACGGAGGCACGCCCATTCTTGGTATTGATAAACCGGTAATTGTAGGGCATGGCATCTCTACATCAAAAGCATTTAAAAATATGATTCACCTTGCAACCAAAATGATTGAAACAAAACTGCTGGAGAAGATGAAAGAGAAATTTGTAACGGAGTGATGCTGTTTCCTGTTTGCGTTCTTCTTCCTGAAATTATTTCATTTGCACAGGAATATTGTTAAAGTAAAAGCCCTGTTTTGCAGATGGGATATAAATTTCTTCCTTGATTTTTCTAATGAGTAAGTTAGAATAGATACTTCCCTGGCTGAGTGTAAATTTCACTCTGTTTGATTTTTGCTTTAAGATGAAAGTTCCTGAAACCCTCACCATATTTTCATACACATCACCCGACCATTTAAAAGGCAGTTCGGTATAAGCGTCCTGTTTGTTATTGCTGAGCTGTTTAATTTCAAGCAATGGTAACGCATCTTTCTCCGGTTCAATCTTTATCCATAAGCTTACATGAACAGTATCATTATCTGCATAACCATGAAATACAGTATCAAGCAAAACAGGTTTTTTTGGTTTGCTTTGATTCACAAAAGCAGCATTGGTTAAAGTAGCTGCGGTATCAAAATATTTCAACACTGCAACAGAGGTTGGCTGGTTACTCCAATAATTTGTAAACCTGTATAGTTTGGTTTCTTTATTCTGAAATGTATTTACCACCTCTGCATCATTTGTTTCAAAAGCTGATAGAGGCAGTTTGTACATTGCAATTTCACCATCTGTAATCAGGAACTCAGCTTTTGTAATCAATCTTAATTCCATTGCTGAGAAATTAACTCCTTGTGTAATGAGTAAAAGGGGTTTATGGGGTTGAAGCAATTGCGGTAATTTTTTTTCAAGCAATGAATCAGCTAAAAGCTGAACGCTTGCAGCGCTTTGTGAAAGTGAAGTTCTGGATAGCATCACATTCAGCATAGGTATTCCTGTTTGATGTGCCGCTTTCATGGAATAGAAAGGTGATGGCCAGTTGTCAATTGAAAATTTTTCTGACCCGATATGATAAAAAGGTAAACAAAGGATGGACTGAAAATCGCCGGGATACCGATTAGCTTTAGCCAATAGTTGCAAATAGTTTTTACCATTGAAGCGCAGGTAGTTTCTTTGTGCAGCAGCATCCAATCGTTGCAGGTTTTTCATTCTGTAAAAGTCTTCAGCACCCCACACACTTGCAACAGCAAGCATGAGGGTAAGAAAAAATGTTTTGTACAATTTCTTTTTTGTTGAAGTATAGATACGGCTGAACCAGATAACGGTAAAAACAGCTCCGGTATAATAGAAAGGCCATGCAAACCGGCCAAGCCCCCTAAACTGGCGGAGAAAGCTTATCCAGTCAACAAGAAATTCCATGTTCCAGATAAATGGGATACCCATTGCAAACAGCAACAGCAAAACACTGCTCGTTAAAAGAAGCATTTCGTTTTTTGTGAAAGGATAAAAAACGGATGTATTTTTTTTCAACAGTAAATGATAAAGCAGGCTGATGATAAAAAAAATAAGAAAGAGGATAACAGCAATGCCAACGTAAGAAAACCCTTCAGCAACAACAGGGTAACCGCCAACAGGTTTTCCAAAAAGATCAGTTGAGTGTGGAAGGAAAACTGTTTTCCAATCGGCCAATGCTGTAAAATAGCCCCATGGTTTTGATGGCCGGTCTTTCACATGATCTGTAAGCCTGATAAAGATTTGCAGCAACAGTAAACTTGAAACGGGAATACCCCATTTGAGGAGTAATGCTTTTCTGTTTTCTTTTTTAAACCCTGATACTGTTGAAAGAAATGCGTAAGCAAATAAAAATAAGCAAACGATTACTGCCAGGTAAAAATGCAATAAGCCCATCCATGCAATGGTAAAAATAGTGAGCAGCATCCATGCTGCTGATTTTTTCTCTTCTGCTTTTAAATATAAATAACAACCCAATGGGAAAAAGAAAATATAACTCAACCCAAAATGGGATTCTATCCTGAAAAGTTGAGGAGAAAGAAAAGTAATGAAGATGGCTCCAACAACTGCAAATGTTTTTGAAACACTGAAATGTTTTAATAAAAGATAAAGCGAACAGGCGCCCGCCACAATCCCTGCAAAAACAGCGTAGTTGATCAATGCAATACCTTTTGTTTTTAAAACCGGAAAAAGTTGGCTTAGCCATTGAAAGGGAACAACAAGTCCAGTTTGTGCATCGGCAAAACTTAAATGTTCACCAAATGGATAATTCATTCCATTGAAATGAACACCGCTGTTATTTTGCAGGTAATAAAGAACCGTAAAATAATTTTTGATGCCATCGCCACCAACGGAGAGCATGGCGGTATTGCCATGCAGGATCAATTCCGGAAATGTAACAATTACAATTGCAGATGAGATGAATGCAGTTAACCAAAGTCCTTTGTTGAAAAAAAATTTCATCTGTCAGTTCATAGTTTGTTTCTGAAAAAAAGGATCCTCAAAAAATTTCCTGTTTCCTGTATAATTATTTTAAAAGGCATGCGCCTTAATACAATACCGTTCCTTACAATCACCGGTACTGATTGCAGCCGGATGGTTTTGCTGCTGCAGGCTTTTACCATAAACTCAAGATCAAAAAGATAGCGGTTGATCTTTGTTTGCAGAAACAGTTGCTTTCCGGTTTCATTAAAACCTTTCAGGCCACATTGTGTATCATCAGCAAAAAGGTTTAACCGTTTACGAATAAAATAACGGAGCAATAAAGAAAGGTTTCTCCTGAAGCCATGAATCTGTTTATAATAATCTTTGTTTCTGTTTCCTGCAGCAATATCGCAAGTGCCTGTTTTTAATTCCTTGTAAACGGCAAACATACTTTCTGTTGTATAAGGGAGATCAACATCCGTTACCATAAAACAGGTTGCCTGTATAGCATCAGCAGCTTTTCTTAAAGTATATCCTTTGCCATAGTTCTTCTCATTGTGAAGAATGATCGTACCAGGAAATTTATCCGCAACTTCATTTATTTCATGTGTAAAATGATTATTGGTTGATCCATCGTTTACAATTACCAACTGCACACTTGCTTCATTTGCCTGTTGCAAAAAATCATGAAACTGCATAAGCAATTGATGAGCCCAGCCTTTTGGCGGATTATAAACCGGAATAATAACAGCTAATTGCGGGGAGGTCATAAGCAGCAGTTGAATTTATTTTTCAAATTCAATGGTAAAATCATCAATCCATAAATTCTGATGTTGATTGTTCCATACAAAGGCTTTTACAATTACATTTCTTGTCTTAATGCCCGATAAATCCATTTCAGCGGAACAAAAACGCCAGCCTCCTTTTTTTTGCAGCAAGGGTGAAAGATCTTTCTGCAAAAATTTCAAATGTTCATTGTTGCCGGGAACTAATACATCCAGCACGAGATAAACAGGTGCGTTGATCTCCGTTGCATTGACCCAAACAGAAACTTTCATTTTTTTTAACGGCGCAGAATATATTTGTGTGATGGGTAATGTAAAACCATGACTGTATTCCTTGTCAGGGCCAACCCGTTGGCTGAAAACTCCGCTATGTGCGATTCCTTTTTCGAGTGTAATGTCTAACCAGCCATAAGCCTGCTCATAATCAAACCTGAATTGGATTGTATCTGCAGGTTTCTTGCTGCAGGAAGTTATCAAACCCAAAAAACAAATAAGAAAAAACCGTTTCATGCAATGCATGGGTTAAAAATAAGAAGATTGGTTCAGGAAGCCAGAGGCAATTAGTAAGAAGCAAAAATAAAAGCCTTCATGGTTGAAGGCTTGGTTCTTTTTTATTTAGCGCACAAAACAGTTAGTGTTACCGGTTTTCATATTCCGGGCGAATGATCCAACTGGCCTGGTTTGGTTTTCGGCCAACGAGCCACCAGAAAAAGAAAACAGTTGTGGCAATGCAGATAGTGGTTATAAGTGTTTCAGAAAGCACATTGCTTAGGTTAATCAGTAATCCATCATTGCTGAAT
>CAMTVU010000083.1:0-14165 GCA_947085245.1 uncultured Chitinophagaceae bacterium
CCATTGCCCTGCGGTACCTGTATCCATTTTTGATTGGCATCATCAATTACAATGGCACCCACCATATTATCAGCAATCAAAAAAGGAACACGGAAAGAACGCCAGTTACCATCTGCTTTTTTTACATGGAAATTATTGCTGCCTGCAAAATTGCTGATCCATAAATTATTTTCTGTATCAAATGCCAACCCTGCAACACGATAATTATTTGGATCACCAACTGCAACATTCAATGCTGATCCCTGTTTGTAAATTTTATATTTCGTTGCACTTTCAAACTCAACCAATCCACCGCCAAATGAACCCGCATAGATTGTATTGCTGCGGGGATCAACAGCAATACTTATTACATCCAGCACCGTATCCATCCATGAAAGATTGGTGCGGTTATAATCTTTCCATTCATTGTTATTAAAAGTAAAAAAACCGATTCCGTTGTATTGATAATTCCACGCTTCGTTTACACTGCCGCCTGCAACATATAATGTGTTTTTATAAAAAAGCATTTCGCCATCCAGGCTTCCATAAGGCGAATTGATGGCATACCGTTCAAATACATTTGCTTCAGCTTTCACCAATCCTTTTTCAAAATCGGCGATCCATATTTCAGCGCCACTCTTTACTGCCTGGAAAGGATACCGCAGTTGATTATTGTTTTGAACGATTGTATTAATTGATCCGTTCACATTCAACACCAGTACCCTTCTTTCATTCCATGAATTTTTTTCCTGGCAGATAAGAATATTGCCATCGCCTGCATTTACATTTTCCCAGCGCCAGTCATCGTTGTATAACAGTTGCCATGTATTTCCATTCAACACAAACAGGGAAGTAAAATATTGAACAATCACTTTGTTCTGTATTACCATTACCTGCTTAACTGGTCCTTGCGGCAAACCGTTTGAGCCGCTTAACAAAGTCCAGTTACGGTAATCACTGAGGTTGGTTGAATTTTGATTGGCAACTTTTAACCCTTCTTCGGTTGCTGCAAAAAAAAGTGTTACATCGGCAGCAAAACCATTCACTTTTACATTGCCCCCGTTATTGCCGATGTGCCAGGTGTTGCTTATTTCATATTTTATAAGGTCAACAACAATTACCCCAAGTCCGCTGCACAGGTACGCTTTATCTCCTGCAAAACTGATATCGTAAATATTCTTATCGCCACTTACATTGCTTCTTAAAATATCGGGAATATTGATAATGTCATTACGATAAACAACATCCAGGTTACTGTTGTTATAAGCTATCAGCAATTTGTTATTGGATGAATTGTATTTGATGCTCCTTATCCCCACATCATTCAACCCGGTTACTTTGCTGAGGCGCTCAATTTCTCCCTCTTTCCTGCTAACAGAATAAGCACCAAATTTTGAAGCTGTAAAAATATGATCCGGCGACAGTGTAACCCGTAAGCCTGAACGATAATCCATGTGCTCACGCCATTGCCCCACAGGTGTAAGCTGTGCAACAGCCCTTGATAATAAAAACAGGCAGATGGCCGAAAGGAATAGTTTCATGTGTTCTTTTATATTTTTTCTTTTGCCACATGTTATTCGCCACGCCAATGGCGTGGCTCATTTCATCTTCATTACAATTCAAATTTAATTGCTTTTTCTTCAAGGCAGATTTTTTGACGGTTTTAAGGCGGAATGGCTTTTCTTTGCGCTGCTTTTCTTACCTAAAACGTATCAGAATCACATGTGGTATCAACTGGGAAAATGGGTGTTGCGTAACCGGCTTCCGTTATTAATTGCCGTACTTCTTGCAACAGGTGTTATGGCATACTTTGCATCCAAAGTGCAAATGAGTTATGAATTTGCCAAAGCAATTCCTGTTGATCATCCTAAATACATTGAATACAAAGCGTTCAAACAAAAGTTTGGTGAAGATGGAAACCTGCTGGTGATTGCTTTTGAAAAGAAAACTATTTTTCAACTTGCCTTTTTTCAAAAATTTGTTGCCTTACAAAAAGAATTTAAACAGGTGCCCGGTGTTGAAGATGTGCTCAGCATCAGCTCTGCCGTGAACCTGATCAAAGATTCAGCCGGTGAAAAACTAAAAGCTGTTCCTGTATTTCCTGAAAATATTCAAACACAGGCTGTATTGGACAGTTGCAAACTTGTACTTGAAAACCTGCCTTTTTACAGGGGGCTTTTGTACAATCCCGATAGCAGAATTTACATGATGGCTGTACGCATCAACAAAGATGTGTTGAATTCAAAAAGGAGAAATACAGCGGTTGACGGATTAATGAATTTAACTGATAAGTTTGCCCGGGAGCAAAACCTGGAAATGTATCGCAGCGGATTGCCATTGGTACGCACCGTGATGAGTACACGTATTGCTGATGAAATGAAACTATTTCTGCTGGGTTCTGTATTGTTATCAGCAGTTATTCTTTTGATATTCTTCCGTTCCGTAAGTGCTATGGGTTTAAGTATGCTGGTGGTGGCAATGGGTGTTATCTGGAGTTTGGCAACCATCGTTTTGTTTGGATATAAGATCACTATTCTCAATGCTCTCATTCCGCCATTGATGGTGGTAATTGGTATTCCCAACTGTATTTACTTCCTCAATAAATTTCATACAGAGTATAAAAAGAGTGGCGATAAACACAACTCATTGGTGAACATGATTGGCCGTATGGGCGTTGTTACTTTGTTCTGCAATATTGCTGCAGCCATAGGGTTTGCTGTATTTGCATTAACCAAAAGCCAGATCCTGAGAGAGTTTGGCGTAGTAGCGGGCATCAATATTATGGTGTTGTTTGTGATTTCTTTTTTGATTATTCCCATTGTACTCAGTTATTTACCTGCACCAAAGCAACGTCATGTACGCTATCTTGAAAATGAACGGTTGAACAGAACTATTATCCGCATTGAAGACTGGGTATTCACTCATCCGAAATATACATATACGGCAACAGGAATTTTGGTAGCGGTTGCACTGCTTGGCATCTTTCGTTTAAAAACGGTGGGGTTCATTGTTGATGATCTTCCAAAGAATGATAAGTTATATGTTGATCTTAAATTTTTTGAAAAGCATTTTTCAGGTGTAATGCCGCTTGAAATTGTAGTGGATACAAAAAAGAAACAAGGTGTTACAAGAAACATTCCCAATCTCAACCGGATTGATTCATTGGTGCAATATTTACAAAACAGGCCGGAGATGGGTAAAGCTATTGCTATTACAGAAGGATTGAAGTTTGCAAGGCAGGCTTATTACGACAGTGACAGCAACATGTACACTATCCCCAATGAATTTGATCTTGCATTTTTAGCTCCCTATCTGCAAATGAAAGCAGACAGCAACAGCAATAGTAAGAACAACACTTTTGCAAAATTAGTGGGCAATTTCATGGACAGCAGCCGTCAAAGAGCAAGGATCAGTGTAAACATGGCTGATGTAGGAAGTGATAGTTTGCCAAAAATTTTATCTGCCATCCGGATTAGAGCGGATGCGTTATTTGATACTTCAAAATATAATGTGCAGTTAACCGGTACCAGCGTTACGTTCCTCGAAGGCAGCCGATTTATCATCAACGGGTTAAAAGAAAGTATCTTCTGGGCCTTCCTGTTGATTGCTCTTTGTATGCTGTACCTGTTCCGGTCTGCACGGATATTGTTTTGCTCCCTTGTTCCAAATATTGTTCCATTGGTAATTACTGCCGGGGTAATGGGCTGGGCAGGTGTTCCTCTGAAACCAAGCACTGTATTGGTTTTCAGCGTAGCGCTGGGCATTGCAATTGATGTTACTATTCGTTTTCTGATTAATTATAAACAGGAACTTCCTCTAAACAAACATGATGTAAGAGAAACTGTAAAGCAAACAATCCGTCATACAGGCATCAGCATCATTTACACATCCATGGTTTTGGTGGCAGGGTTTGTGATCTTCTGTTTTTCAGATTTTGGCGGCACGCAGGCATTGGGATGGCTTACATCTTTAACTCTTTTAGTAGCAATGATTACCAACCTTGTTTTATTACCTGTCATGCTACTGTCACTAAACCGCACATCAGAAAAAAAAGAGTAGAACCGCTCATCCAATAAGCAGCAAAGCGGCAATATTTCTGTCTGTTATTTAAACATTATATAACAGAACCTGTTATTTTTGACAATCTCTAACCAAGCGATCTGCACCAAAACTCTTTTTCCTGAAAACAAATTCATACCCTGAACTGCACCTACACTGATATGGAAATATTTATCATTTATAAACCCAAAAAAACGAGTATGAGAAAACTTGTAAGTATGATGTTTGTGCTGTTATTGTGCTCATTGCACTTATTTGCACAGGACAAGACTGTTACCGGTAAAGTAACAGACGAAAATGACGGGTCTCCACTTCCAGGGGTGTCCGTTACAGTAAAAGGCTCCAGCACAGGTACTACTACGGGTGCTGATGGTACCTTCAGACTGAGCATTCCTTCAAACGCAAAAGTATTGGTCATTTCCTTTGTGAACTATGCATCGCAAGAAGTAAACATAGGAAACAATACTGATTTTGTGGTGAAATTAACTACAGAAGAAAAATCGTTGGCCGAAGTGGTTGTGGTTGGTTACGGTACAGTAAGAAAAAAAGAACTTACTGCTTCTGTAGCCACTATTAAAGCGGCTGATCTGCAAAACAGACCTATTCAGGGGCCAGATCAGGCACTGAGAGGTCAGGCTGCCGGGGTTACTGTAACACAAAGCTCCGGTACTCCCGGTGCTTCCATGAATGTAAACATTCGTGGTACTGGTTCAATTAATGCCAGTTCACAACCGCTGTATGTGATAGATGGCATTCCTTTAAATACAGGAAGTTATTCACAAATTGGTGTAGGTGGACAAACATTAAACTCACTTGCGGATATTAATCCAAGTGAAATTGAATCGTATGAAATTTTGAAAGATGCTGCAGCCACTGCAATTTATGGCTCAAGGGCAGCAAACGGTGTTGTTCTTATTACAACAAAACGTGGTGCTAATAGAAAGACAAGAATCAATTTTAACTCGTATTATGGTTTGGCCAAAGTTTACAAGTTGATTGAACCATTATCAGGTCCTGAGTTCATTGATTTGTTGCAAGAAGGTGTTCGTAATCGTTTTGGTGCAAGTATCATTCCTTCCCAATTAGGTTTGGTTGGATACGATAATGCACCTTCGTCTTACCCTACCAACAATTGGTTTAACAGTATATTTCAAACTGCACCGGTACAGAGTTATGACTTAAGTGCTCAAGGTGGAAATGAAAAAACAAAATTCTATATATCAGGAACTTATTTTGACCAAGAAGGTATTGTTATTGAATCGAGGTTCAAAAGATACAATTTCAGAACTAACCTTGATCATAATGTTAATTCAAAACTCAAGTTAACTTCCGGTATTTCTCTCAGCCGCTCAAACAGTAATCGTATCAGAAATGACAACAATATCTATGGTGTGGTGAGTACGGCTCTTCTTTTGGGTTCCTATTTCCCGGTTTATAACGCCGATGGCACTTACGGCAGGGACCCTAATGCATCTATTGAAAACCCCGTTGCCAATGCAAAAGAAGTTATCAATAATATTAGCAACAATCGTATCCTGGCAAATTTAGGTGCTGAATATCAGATTTTACCTGGGTTAAGTTTCAAAACACAATTTGGACTCGATTACCTGAACATCAGGGAACAGTACTTCATCCCTAACACACATTTACAGGGAAGAGGTGTAAATGGTGATGGTACTGAAACTTATTCTCAGGATCTGAATTTAATTAATGAGAACATTCTTAAATACAGTAAATCCTTTGGTAAGCACAATTTTGCTTTTACAGGGGTGGCCTCATATCAGGAATCAAAATTTGAATCTTTGTTCTTACAGGCACAGAATTTTCCCGGAAATGAAATCATCAGGCTATCTGCTGGTTCAGTTAGAGTTGCTGCATCATCAACAGGTTCCTCTTGGGGCTTGATTGGTTATATTGGCCGGATAAATTACGGATATGATGGCAAATACCTGTTGAGTGCAAGTGTAAGGAGAGATGGGGTATCCCGTTTTGGTTCAGCCAAAAGATGGGGTACATTCCCGGCCGTATCTGCTGCCTGGAGAGTTAGTGAAGAAAAATTTATGGATGGCTTACGCAATGTGATCTCAGATCTGAAAATCAGAGCAAGCTATGGCAAGTCAGGTAATGCCGGTATTGGCGACTTTGCTTCTTTGCCGTTAGTTGGTGCCGGTTTCAACTTTTCGCAATCTGCAGGCCTTGCTCCTATTCAGTTAGGAAATCCTAATTTAGGTTGGGAACAAGCAGAACAAACTGATGTGGCACTTGAAGTTGGTTTACTAAAGGACAGGGTTAATCTTGTAGCGGAATACTACGTAAAAAATACTAAAGATCTTTTATTAGCTCGCCCATTAGTTGGAAGTTCTGGTTTTACAACTGTGTTTGAAAATATTGGTCAGTTACAAAATAAAGGTTTTGAGTTAAGCATAAACACGGTTAACATACAGAAAAAAGATTTTAAATGGACAACTGCTTTAAATCTTACTTTCCCACAAAATAAGATAGTAAAACTTGCAGGTACCCCGTTTGCTTCCGGCTTTGCAAGCTGGGTAGAAGAAGGCAAAGATCTCGGTTCATTCAGAGGCTATGTAGTAAAAGGGATTTTTCAAACAACAGCAGAGATTGCTGCAGCCCCAACTCATTCTGCCGCAACACGCCCTGGCGATATTCAGTTTGCAGATCTTAATGGTGATAATAGAATTACTGGTGATGATCAGCAAATTATTGGTAGTGCTGTTCCTGATTATTTTGGTGGCTTCACGAATATTTTAAGTTATAAAGGCTTTGAATTGAATGTTTTTGTTCAATTTGTTCAAGGAAATGAGGTATATAATAATACAAGGGCCTTTTCTGAAGGTATGAATTCCATATTTGGCCAATCAAAAGCAACATTGGACAGATGGACTCCAACAAAAACCAATGCAACATTGCCAAGAGCTGTATTTGGTGATCCAAACAATAACAGGCGTGCATCAACAAGATGGCTGGAAGATGGTTCGTTTGTTAGATTGAAGAATGTTTCCCTTTCGTACTCTCTTCCTTCTGTTGTATTGCAAAAAATTCACATTAATAATATACGATTCTTTGTTCAGGCAGAGAATTTGAAAACATGGACAAAATATAGTGGGCTTGACCCTGAGGTTAGCACCTTTAGTGTTACCAATACAGCCCCGGGAACAGATTTTCTTACGTTTCCTCAAGCAAGAACGATTTCATTTGGTATCAATCTTTCTTTTTAATTTTTTAATTTAAGAAGTATGAAAAAAATTATTTATTTAATTATATCTGGTGGGTTACTTGCAAGCACCTCTTGCAAAAAAATACTGGATCAAAAGCCCCAGTCCTCGTTGGATGCAACTACTGCTTATACTACCAAATCAGGCGTTGAAGCAGGTCTCTTAGGAATTTATGATGGTGTATCAGGAGGCGATTACTATGGTTTAGCACAGTGGATCTACCCGGATTTGTACGCAGATAATTTGTCGCATACAGGCACATTCCCAACTTTTGCCCAAATGACAAATAAGCAACTATTGCCAGATAATGTAAATATCTCGTCAATGTGGAATGAAATGTATAACACGATCAATAGAGCTAATAATATTATTGAATCAGCTCCAAAAATATCTGATCCGTCGTTTAATAAAAATGTAGCAATTGCGGAAGCGAGAACGCTCAGAGGTTTTAGCTATTTTAATCTTCTTCGGTTTTTTGGAGGGTCAAATAATGGTTACAATAAAGGAACTGGTCAGGGTTTACCAATATTTACCACCCCCACACTTAGCCCCGAAAACGCTGCACCAAAACCAAAATCTACTGAAGCCGAGGTTTATACACTCATTATTGCCGATCTTGACTTTGGTATTGCCAATTTGCCCGTTACAGCAGCTAATGGCAGGCTTACAAAGAATGCAGCTACTGCTTTAAAAGCAAGATTACAATTGTACAGAGAACAATGGGCCGATGCAGAAACACTTGCAACCACTGTATTGTCGCAATTTACAGCAAGCCCTAACGGAGGCCTTATGAGTAGTGCTACTTACGCTAATCTTTGGTTATCAAAAAACCAAAAGCCAGAAAGTATATGGGAATTGCAATATTTTGCCGATGATAGAAATTTTGGTGCATTCTATTATTATACAGGCGCCACTGGTGGCAGAAATGAAATTACTACATCTGCAGGGCTGAGAAATGCCCATGAAGTTGGGGACATAAGATTGCCCGTAAACAATACCACTGCTGCACCAGGTATTCCTGCTAATAAAACAAGGAAGTTTTCAAGAGTGGCAGGAGATGACAATATTATTCTTATACGTTTAGCTGAATTATATTTAATTCGAGCTGAAGCAAGAATACAAAAGGCGACACCGGATATTGTTGGATCTTTGGATGATTTGAACAGAATCAGATCAAGAGCAGGACTTCCCACATCAGTAGCAGTAACAACAACAGAAATACTTAATGCAATTCTTCAGGAAAGGCGCATTGAATTGGCACATGAAGGCCATCGCTTCTTCGATCTTCGCCGCTATAATGCAGTCTCTGTTCTTGGAATTACTGAACCATATCGTGCCTTATGGCCTATTCCGCAAAGAGAAGTGCAAACAAGCGGAAATATTGTTAAACAAAATCCTAATTATTAAGCACATCGTTAAATTCGATTATTAAGTAATAAAATTTCTGAAAATAAAAATACCCCTCCCCCTCATAAAATCGGGGGAGGGGTATTTTTAAAGCTTTTTTCTTTACTGTAACACTTCCCCCAACTTCCTCTCCAACTCACTGCCTCTTAAATTATTTGCAATAATTTTTCCCGCAGGATCAATCAGCACATTATAAGGTATTCCGTTAAACCCGTATAAAGTTACTGCTTCGCTGTTCCAGAATTTAAGGTCGCTGATATGGTTCCATGTTAAACCATCCTCTTTAATTGCCTTCACCCATGCTTCTTTTGTTTTATCAAGCGATACGCCAAGAATAGTGAAGTTTTTATTCCTGTATTTATTGTATGCTTCAACTACATTTGGATTTTCCATTCTGCAAGGACCGCACCAGCTTGCCCAAAAATCAACCAGCACATATTTTCCTTTTAAGCTGCTGAGCGAAAAGTTTTTTCCATTTACATCAGGCATGGTAATTTCCGGCGCCATGCTGCCAACAGCTGCTGTGGCAGATTGCTGTGGTGGTTGTGGTTGTGCATTACCGGTGCTTTCACGAAATTGTTTTACCACAGTTTGAATACCTGTATGCTTGGGAAAACGTTTTAGTAAATTGTTATACAAGGCTTCATTATCAGTTGCATCAGCACCGGCGTTGATGGATGTTGCAAACATGCTCACCATCGGGCTCTTATCTTCCATTGCCGTTTGTTTGATGTAGCTTTTAAAAGAAGTAAGTATGGTATTCATTTCTGCCTGCTTCACAACTTTCAAACTGTCATCCTGTATTACATTTTGCATTTCATTTTGAATAGCATATAATTTTTGCTGTGTTACAGAAAGCGAATCAACAAAAACCTGTAACCTTTCAGATGCAGGTGACCCTTTGTATTTGAGCTGACGGATATCTCTCCAATCGGCATTGATCTCAATACCTGATTTATCATTGATCACAAAAAACAAAGGCCCCTTTTCAATTTGCGGAAAACGCAATTGCAAAAGCGCCTCTTCAGCAGCTTTTCCTTTCAATGAAAACTTTCCATCTTTCAATGTAATACTGTCTAACACCTGTGGCGGCATGTTATCATAAGAGATCTGTTCAAGATAAACTACCGTTGCCGGTGCGTTTTTAATTTCACCCTTCACAGTAAAATTTTTACTGCCGCTGTTTTCACAAGCTGCTGCCAGCAAAGCAACAACTGCTACAATCCATAATTTGTTCATTCTTCTTTTTTTTAGTTGGATAATTTTTCTGTTACCAATTGATTGAGGAGTTTGGGATCGGCTTTGCCTTTTGATTTTTTCATTACTTCGCCAACAAACAAGCCAATCAATCCTTTTTTTCCTTTTTTATATTCCGTTACTTTTTCGGGCATATTGTTTAATACTTCATCAATTAATTCCTGCAATGCATCTTCATTACGCTCCTGGAGAAGATTCAACTGCTGTGCCAATTCCATGGCAGATTGATTGGTACTTTTCAGCATTGCCGGAAATAATTTCTGTGCCGCTATTGTGTGGCTCACCTTCCCCGCTTCAACCAATTGAATGATCTCTGCCAATTGACCGGGCTTAACTGAAAGTTGATTGATTTCAATCCCTTCTTCATTCATCACTGATTTTACAGGACCCAGCATCCAGTTGGCAATTTGCTTGAAAGAAGAAGTATGCGTTGCTGTTGTTTCAAAATAATCAGCCACTTCTTTTTCCTCGCTCAGCAAAGCTGCATCGTACTCCGGTAATGCATATTGCTGCATGAAGCGTTGCTTCTTTTGTTCTGACAATTCGGGTAATGAAGCTTTTATTTTTTGAATAAATTCATCCGTTATCACAAAAGGAGGTAAATCAGGATCGGCCATATAACGATAATCATCTGCATCTTCTTTTGTGCGGATTGCAAATGTTGTTTCGCTGTCAGGATTAAATCCTCTTGTTTGCTGAAGGATGGTTTCTCCTTTTTCTTTCATATCAATCATCCGCATTACTTCAAAGTCAACGGCCTTTTTCAAAAACCGGATAGAGTTGAGGTTTTTGATTTCAACTTTTGTTCCCAGTTTGGTTTCACCTTTCAGCCTGATTGAAATATTGGCATCGCAACGCAAACTTCCTTCTTCCATATTTCCATCACATACATTCAATGTACGAACGAGTTTGCGGATCTCTGATACATAAGCCGCTGCTTCATCGCCACTGTGCAAATCGGGCTCTGTAACAATTTCAATCAACGGAACACCTGCACGGTTATAATCTACAACAGAATACAGTTCATGCTGATCATGCATGCTCTTGCCAGCATCTTCTTCTATATGAATACGGTTGAGTTGAATATTGCGTTCACCATCCACAGATTTCACTTTTACAAATCCACCTTTGCAAACAGGCGTTGTATGTTGCGAAAGCTGGTACCCTTTCGGAAGATCGGGATAGAAATAATGTTTGCGGGCAAAATAATTCTTCTGTTCAATTTCACAATTACAGGCCAGGCCCATCCGCACTGCCAGTCCAATAGCTTCTTTATTGAGCTTTGGTAAAGTACCGGGGTGTGCAAGGGTAATAGGGCTTACATGCTTGTTGGGTTCTGCACCAAAACTGGCCTCATCGCCACAAAATAATTTGCTTTTGGTGAGGAGCTGGGCATGTACTTCCAAACCAACTACTGCTTCATACTTATCACTGTAATTCGACATAAAATATATTCCCCGCTGAGGGAAAGCAAAAATATCCTTTTTACACCGAAGCTTCTGTGATGTAATTCACAAAAAATCTTGTTTCTGCAGGTTTTTGGAATGCTTCTCCCTTTCAGTGTATTACAGACTCATACGTTTCAACAGGGCAACCGTCCACTGTTTCATTGCGCAGATACTTCATTCCTATCTTACGAAGCACTTTGAGTGAAGCGATATTTTCAAAATGAGCCCGCCCAACAATGCGTTTCAATTGAAGTTCATTGAATCCATACTTCAATGTATGTTGTGCTGCTTCTGTGGCATAGCCATTTCCCCATGTTGAGGGAAAAAAGCGATAGCCGAGATCAACTTCATCCAGCTCCGGACGATACTTTAACCCACACCAGCCTATGAACTCATGTGTGTCTTTGAGATGTACAGCCAACCGGCCGAGATTGTATAATGTGTATTGGGGGATGATTTGATTGATAAGAATAATATTGGCCTGCTCAATGGTTTCAAGTATTGGCTCATGCACATACTTCACAACTTCAGCATGGTTATTTAATTCAAGGATGAGTGATGCATCATCTTCTGTGAATCTTCGCAGGTAAAGTCGTGGAGTTTCAAAAATGAATTGCATAAGTGAACTGATAGTATGTTTTGCAACAAGTTCGTCACTCTTTCAATGGACGAACTTCTGTCTTATGTGTATTTTAATTTGCCTTTAGGTACAGGAATTTCTCTTCCGAGAAGTTTAGCAGTTTCAATCCACTCGCCAATAATTACTTCAGCGTTATTTAATGCTTCCATATACGTCTGGCCATCAGCCATACATCCTGCCAATTCAGGAACTTCAGCAATAAAAGCATTGTCTTCATTGCTCCAGTAAATAATAATTTCGTATTTAGGCTCCAACATCAGGAATCAGTTTATTTTTTTACCATGTGGCGCTTTTAAATTTTATTGATTTTCACTAATTGCTTTGTGAGCTTCGTGTAAATCTTCGTGTTCTTAGCGTTACCAAAAAAAATCTTGAAGAAAAGAGATAACACAAAGAAATCAAAGTATGCACAAAGATCACAAGAGAGGCTGTAATTATGTGATTCTTTAATAGCTCAATCTTTACTTTTTAATACTTTTCGAACTTACTCATGCTAACAAACTTTTTACTTTTTCAATCACCTGTTGCAGGTTACCTGCGTCTGTACCTCCGGCGGTAGCTAAAGTTTTTTGTCCGCCCCCGCCACCTTTAATCAGCGGTGCGATATATTCTTTGATGATCTTTGGCGCTTCTAATTGTTTGGATGCACTTAAACCATCTTCAATCATAATTGCAACATTTGCCTTGCCATCAATATTTGCAGCAAGCACAACAATGTATTGGCCTTTGATTTCATTTTTTAAATCAAAGCAGAGTTTCTTCAAAGCATCTGCGTTGCTTACTTCAACAATATTGCCAATAAAGATTGTACCATTTACCTGTTGCTGTTTTTGCAACAGTTCATTGCGGATACCAACCAATTGTTTTGCTTCCATTCGTTCCAGCTTTTTCTTCAGCTCAGTATTTTCTGTTTGTAAGTTTTCAATTGACTTGCTGATATCGGCAGGGTTTTTTAGTAAGGCACGAATTCCACGAATTGATTCGAATTCATTATTGATATGCTGTTCAGCAGCATATCCACTTACTGCTTCCACTCTTCTTACACCGGCAGCTACTGCAGTTTCAGAAAGCATTTTAAAGAAACCCAGTTCGCCGGTGGAACCAACATGTGTACCACCGCACAATTCAATGGAATAGTTTGGATCAATGATTACAACTCTTACCACATCAGCATATTTTTCTCCAAACAAAGCCATAGCGCCCAAAGCAATGGCTTCTTCTTTGGGCATTGATTTAATAACTACAGGAATATTTTCCCTGATTTTTTCATTTACAATCGTTTCTACTTTTGCAAGCTCTTCGTCAGTAACCTTTGCAAAATGTGAAAAATCGAAACGCAAATGTTCATCATTTACCAAACTGCCCTTTTGAGCTACATGCGTGCCCAGCACCTTGCGTAAGGCCGCATGCATGAGGTGGGTAGCAGAGTGATGGACAGCAATTTTCTGTCTGCGTTCTTTATCAACCTTTGCACTTACAGGCGCAGATATATTCACCGGCAGTTGATCAATGAAATGAATGATGAGATCATTTTCTTTTTTAGTATCGGTAATTGCAATTTCTTCTCCATCAAAATTCAAGATGCCTGTATCGCCCACCTGTCCGCCACTCTCGGCATAGAAAGGAGTTTTATCCAACACCAACTGACAGCCTTCTTTTCCTTTGATGTTTACCTTGCGGTACTTTACCACTTTGCTGTTGGCTTCGGTTGTATTGTAACCAACAAACTGCATAGCATTATTGGCAATCAATTCAATCCAATCTTGTGTATCAATAGTTGTGGCAGCACGGCTTCTTTTCTTTTGTTGTTGCATTTCTTTTTCAAAGCCTGCTTCATCAACTGATAATTTATTTTCAGCAGCAATTAATCTTGTTAAATCAATAGGAAAACCGAATGTATCAAACAATTCAAAAGCAGCTTTACCGTCAATGGTTGATCCTTTTGTATCTGATATAATATCATCAATACGTTTCAACCCTTTATCTAATGTTCTTAAAAACGCTTCTTCTTCTTCCTTCACTACTTTCTGCACAAAACTTTCCTGTGCTTTCAACTCAGGAAACACATTTGCAAACTGCGTAGCAAGTACCGGCACTAACTGATGCAGCAACGGTTGCTTATAATTGAGGTACGAATAATAA
>CAMTVU010000084.1:0-10079 GCA_947085245.1 uncultured Chitinophagaceae bacterium
AATCAATAACACCATCAGCACAGCAATAATGATGGGTAGAACAAAAGATAAAGCTGTACCACCAATCGCAGCTGCATTTTCTCCCGTTGCCACTACTGCATTTCCCAATCCTGCTGTTGTTTTACTTGAAAATAATCGCAACACACCTGTTCCCAGTTGAACCGTACCTGCTGCTGCTCCGCCACTGATCAGTGCCAGCACCCATTTTACAAACGGACTTACTTCAGCCATCGGCAAAAAAGAGGAAGCCAGTACAGTTCCTGCTGCAACAGCCAAAGGAGTTGCAATCGTATCAAGCAGGTTGTCAACAAACGGAATGTAATAAGCAGCAATCTCCAGAACTGCTGCCGTTCCAAAACAAATGAGTGCAGGCAGGCTCCCCATCCACTGCATATCAGCAGGTAAACTATACCATTGCTGATGTGCAGCAAAACTTGCACCCAACATTGGCACAAAAACCCTGAAACCGCAACAGGCACTCAAAGCAATACCCATTGCAACGGAAGTAATCATTTGTGTATCCATACTATCGTTTGTTTAAATTAAAAATAATCATTTCTTCCAAAGTGTGTTTTGTTGCTGGCTGTGAATGTCTTTTCTTTGCAGCGGAAAAATGAAAGGTAAGAAAGACAAAAAGTTTGCAAGGCAAAAAGTATTCTCCTTATTACACAAGCATCTTCCGGCTTTCAATCTTTACTGATCTTCAAACTCAATTCATACAAACACAAATCAAATATTATGAGCTTTATCGCAGACATTCATGCAAGACAAATTCTCGACAGTCGTGGCAACCCCACCGTTGAAGTAGATGTAATAACTGATACTGGCATACTTGGCCGTGCTGCTGTACCCAGCGGCGCTTCAACGGGCAAGCACGAAGCTGTTGAACTTCGTGATGCTGATAAAAGCAAATACCTTGGCCGTGGTGTATTGAAAGCTGTACAAAATGTAAATGACGTAATTGCTGATCAGTTGATTGGTATTGATGTTACAAGACAAGCTTACATTGACGCCCTCTTAATTAAAATTGATGGTACTGAAAATAAAGCCAACCTCGGAGCCAATGCAACATTGGCAGTAAGTATGGCTGTTGCCAAAGCTGCTGCTGAAGAAAGTGGTCTGCCTTTGTTCCGTTACCTCGGCGGTGTAAACAGCACTGTGTTACCTATACCAATGATGAACATCATGAATGGTGGTGCACATGCCGATAATAAAATTGATTTTCAGGAATTCATGGTTATACCTGTTGGCGCTCCTTCTTTCAGTGAAGGTTTGCGTTGGGGCGTGGAAATATTTCACAACCTGAAAGCAGTATTGAAGAAAAAAGGATACAGTACCAATGTAGGCGATGAAGGTGGTTTTGCACCTGAAATTCAAAGCAACGAAGAAGCCATTGAAACTGTACTGGAAGCCATTACTGCAGCAGGTTACAAGCCGGGTGAGCAGGTTGCCATTGCAATGGATGCTGCATCAAGTGAAATGTATGATGATGCAACAAAAACGTATAAGTTTTATAAAAGCAATCCTTCTAAAATGCTCAGTAGTGATGAGATGGTTGCCTATTGGATAGAGTGGGTTAATAAATACCCCATCATTTCTATTGAAGATGGAATGGCGGAAGAAGATTGGGATGGTTGGAAAAAATTAACGGATGCACTCAGCAGTAAATGTCAGCTGGTGGGTGATGATTTGTTTGTTACCAATACCAAAATTTTAAAAAGAGGAATTGATAATAATATTGCAAACAGCATTTTAATAAAAGTAAACCAGATTGGTACAGTTACTGAAACCATCAATGCCGTGCAGATGGCACAGAATGCAGGTTACAACACCATCATGAGTCACAGAAGTGGTGAAACAGAAGATACAACCATTGCTGATTTGGCAGTAGCGCTCAACTGCGGACAAATCAAAACCGGTTCTGCTTCACGTACTGATCGTATGGCCAAGTATAATCAGTTGATCCGTATTGAAGAAATGCTGGGTGAGAATGCCATTTATCCCGGTGGAAAAATTAAGTTTGGAAAATAATTGACCGGCATGTTTAACCGATGACTGAAAAAATGTAATTTTAATTCAGTCATCGGTTTTTTCTTAAAAACAAAGAATGAAATTACTAACCCGCATTCCTGCATTTTTAAAGAACAAATATCTGCTCACCCTTATTGGTTTTGCAGTTTGGATGTTATTTTTCGACCGGAACGATTTTATTTCACAGTTCAGCCGTTATAAAAAGCTGTCGGAATTAGAAACAAACACCTCCTACTTTAACCGGAAAATTGAGGCTGCAAAAACAGAGCTGGAAAAGCGCAAAACCGATCCCTCAGCTTACGAACGGATAGCCCGTGAGAAGTATTACATGAAAAAGGACAATGAAGATATTTTCCTTTTTAACGAATAATATCCTGCATCCTGTACAATACAAGTCTTACTGCAGCGTTTGAATAGAAAGCGTCCTCTGAAAAGCCCGTTTATTAAAAAAAAGGATTGCTTATGACACATAATTTTACTCCAGAAGACTTGTTACAATATCTCTACAAAGAAACAACGCCGGAAGAGACAGCAGCAATTGAAAAAGCGCTGGCAGAAGATTGGACACTCCGGGAAAAATTTGAGGTGATCAGAAAAGCCGCTCAAAGGCTGACCAGGTTCACATTTTCACCCCGAACAGAAACGGTTCTGAATGTACTGAAATATGCCAATAATGAATTGGCCGAAAATCATTAATTCTTCAACCTGGTCTTTCATTAATTTCGTTGCCATTCAATTTGCGGAATGACAACAAAAGAACGTTACCAAACTGTTACCAACTATTTTACTGAGCATGCCCCTAATGCCGAAACAGAATTGCTGTATGTGAATCCTTACGAGCTATTGGTGTCTGTTATTCTCAGTGCCCAGTGTACAGATAAACGGGTGAACCTTACAACTCCTGCCCTCTTTGAAAAATTTCCTACAGCAGAGGCATTAAGCAAAACCAATTTCGATGAACTCTTTCCTTTCATCAAAAGCATTTCCTATCCAAACAACAAGACCAAACATTTAATTGGCATGGCGCAAAAGCTGGTGAATGAATTTGGTAGCGAAGTACCGTTAACAGTTAATGAACTGGTAACACTGCCGGGAGTAGGAAGAAAAACGGCCAATGTAATTACATCTGTTATAGATGCACAGCCCAACATGGCTGTTGATACGCATGTGTTTCGTGTAAGCAAACGTTTGGGATTGGTAAAACAAACTGCAACAACTCCCTTAGCTGTTGAAAAGGAACTCATCAAACATTTCCCAACTGAGTTAATTCACAAAGCTCATCATTGGTTAATACTGCATGGCCGTTATACTTGCCTGGCAAGAAATCCAAAATGCGATCAATGCGGGTTAAAGGAAATTTGTAAATACTTTCAAAAGACAAACAGAAAGAAATAAAAAATGCCCATTTATTTTTGAAGGATTTACTTATAGGATTAGGTAGAATAAGCACTAATATCCAATTAACCGTCATTGCGAGCCACAGCATTAACTTTTACATTCAACAAAACAGAGTGGCGAAACCCGTCCGACCAGTTCATCCGGGCTTCGGCGCTTTCATCATGTTGAAGGCTTTAATCCGATCCTGCGCCCCGCAATGACGGAAGTGCGAAAGTGAGCGCAGCATTACGTTTGAGCATATTCTACCTAATCCTATTTACTTAAGAGAAAATACTTCTAATACTTCCAGTATCCTTCTATCAAATAAAACTTTATAAAGCACCCTGAAGTTGGCTCAATAATTGCCGCTATAACAGATAATTAATTTCCAAATTAAACTATTATGAAAACAAAGTATTTCGTTAGCGCAATTTTTGCAGTCGTCTTTGGCTTTTTTCTTTTCCTGGCTGCGTGTAAAAAGGAAACCTCTTTACAAACGCCTGCCGGTAAACAGTTGGTTACAATTCGGATCAACGATGATCCGATTCCAGATCTCACCAATGTTTGGGTTGATGTGCGTTTTGTAGAGGTTAAAATAGATACAGGCAAAATGCATCGTGATGATCATGATTTTGATAACGATGATGATGGAGATGATGATCATCATTCACGTGACAAATATGGAGTATGGGATACCATAAAAGTTACTTCCGGAATTTATGATCTTTTAAAATTCAGAAATGGGATTGATACGGTTTTAGCAACAGGTTTTGTTTCAACAGGAAGAATTCATAAAATAAGAATTACACTTGGCAATGATAACAGTATTTCAAAAGACAGCGGACTTACTAAAATTCCTTTAACCATTTGTGAAAACAAACCCTATGTATATGTAAAGGTTGAAAAGACTCATATTGATACAGTGAATGGCGGGCAGGTTCGTATTAAACTGGACTTTGATATTGCCAGATCAATTAAATTAAAAGATGGCAAATATTGTTTAAAGCCGCAAATAAAATCTTACTCCGACAGAAGCAGTGGAAAAATTGAAGGAAAAGTTTTACCAAGAGATGCTCAGGCAATGCCAATGGCATATAACAATTTTGACAGCTCCATTGCTAAACCTGATCATGATGGAGAATTTAAAATCTGTGGATTAAAACCAGGCACGTACAGCCTCCGGTTTAACCCGGCAAATGGATATAAAGATTCTATTATAACAGGGATCATTGTACTTCCCGGAAAAGAAGTGGACTTACATACGATACTACTTAAAAAATAATGAAATAACAAAACGGCAGAAAATCTTTTCTGCCGTTTTGTTTACATGTTTTCTGACTTACATAGTTACTATGTAATAAAAAAACCATCAGCAATAACCGATGGATTTTTTTATTAAAAATAGGCTTACAAATACTTCCCCAACTCCTCCACCAACTCGCCTTTTGTAATTGGTACACCTTTGATCTTATTGTATCCTTTTGCATCTACAAAATAAACATCACGGATGATGCGGATCAGTTGACCATTGTTGAGCTCGGGTATTAATACCGTTTCATAATTCTTCAATATATTACCTAAGTTTTTAGGGAACGGGCGGATATAACGCAAATGTGCATGTGCAACAGATTTACCCTGTGCCTGCAGTTCAGCACAGGCACTTTTAATAGCGCCGTAAGTACTGCCCCAGCCCAGCACCAACACTTTTCCTTTTGCGGGGCCGCTGTCTAATTTCTGCAAGGGAATGTAATCAGCAATTTTATCCACCTTGGCCTGTCTGGTTTTTACCATGTGTTCATGATTATCCGGCTCGTAACTGATGTTACCGGTAATATCCTGTTTTTCCAGGCCACCAATACGATGTTCCAAACCGGGAGTGCCGGGGATAGCCCAAGGGCGCACTAATTTTTCATCACGACTGTAAGGTTTTAATTTTTCTTCGCCTTCATCCAAGCCTTTTTTAAACGAAACTTTTATTTCCGGTAAATCAGCACTTTGCGGAAACTTCCATGGTTCAGCGCCGTTGGCAATATATCCATCGCTTAAAAAAATAACTGGTGTCATGTGCGTTACTGCAATGCGTACAGCTTCATACACAGCATCAAAACAATCTCCAGGTGTAGATGCAGATATTACAGGCATGGGACATTCACCGTTTCTGCCATAATATGCCTGCATTAAATCACTCTGTTCTGTTTTGGTAGGCAACCCTGTTGATGGGCCTCCACGCTGAATGTTAATGATGAGCAAAGGAATTTCCAGCATCACTGCCAAACCCATGGCTTCGCCTTTCAAAGCAATACCAGGGCCACTGCTGGTTGTAACGCCCAATGATCCGCCATAAGCAGCGCCAATGGCTGAAGTAATAGCAGCAATCTCATCTTCGGCCTGGAATGTTTTTATACCAAATGATTTATACTTACTCAGATCATGTAATATATCCGAAGCAGGTGTGATGGGATAAGAACCGAGGAATAACTGCAGACCGCTTTTTTGTGAAGCCGCAATCAAACCAAAACTCACCGCCTGGTTACCCATGATGGAGCGATAGAGACCCGGCTCCATCTTTGCTTTTTCAACTTTGTAGGTTGTAGTAAACGTTTCCGTTGTATCGCCATAATTATATCCGGCTTTCAATACACGGATATTACTTTCCATTATATCGGCCTTCTTGCCAAACTTTTCTTTAATGAAGCTGATAGTGTTTTCCATGTCACGGCTGTACATCCAGTACAAAAAGCCCAGTACAAACATGTTTTTTGCACGGTCTTTTTCTTTCATTCCCATGGTAATATCCGTCAATGCCTCCCTTGTCATTTTGGTCACATCCATTTTAATTACCTCGTAATTACTCAGGCTGTCATTCTCCAATGGATTTACCCCATCCGGATAATTGGCAAGGCGGAGGTTCTTTGCATCAAAGCCATCGGTATTGGCAATAATCTTTCCCCCTTTTTTTAATGCCGTGAGATTTGCTTTTAAAGCAGCCGCATTCATTGCCACCAGCACATCACATTCATCACCGGGTGTAAACACACTATCGCTGCTGAAACGAAGCTGGTAACCGCTTACGCCTGCTAAAGTTCCCTGCGGAGCTCGTATCTCGGCAGGAAAATCGGGGAAGGTGGCAAGGTCAATTCCCATCAAAGCCGTATTGTTTGTAAACTGGCTGCCGGTGAGCTGCATGCCATCGCCGCTGTCGCCCGCAAATTTAATCACTACATCATTGAGTACTTCCTGAGTTCTGGTCATAGTTTTGCAAAATTACTGGTTCAATTTATCAAAAAATCAAATCAGGAATTTTCAACTGATTATTTTTTTCAGGAGCATGAACTTTTGTGCAAATCCCTGCATCTCTTTCCCGCTTTTCGCTTTTATACCCCTTCGCTAAAGCTATGTGGCATACCGCTTCAATCGGGGCTATGCTCAGCATAAAACAAAGCCCGGCAAAAAATACCCTGTATAAATGGCAGCCTTCTCAAATTGGTATTGTAATTGACTCATTGTATAAAAACATACAACTATGTTCAACCTCAAAAAAATTACAACATTTTTACTGGGCGCAGCAGCCGGTTATGCTTTCTTTAAATATAAAAGCATGACAGATGAAGAAAAGAAAAAACTGAAAGCTGACCTCAAAGCAAAAGCCGGTAAAATGAAAGATGAAGCAGAAGAAATGTTAAAAGATGTGTTTAAGAAAAAAGACCGGCCCGATAATACACAAACAAATAGTTGAAAGAATCTTATTTTTATCGTTTAAAACACAAGAATATGGCTTTATTTAAATCGGGCAATCCTGCTCTCAGCGAAAAACAATTTCAGAAAACCGCAACCATTGAAAGTGGAGAAACCATGACCGTTCGTGGCACAATGAACAAGTTTGGTTTTTTAATGCTCATGGTTATGGCAGGCGCTGCTTTTGCCTGGCAATGGTTTGATGCAGGAAAAGAAATCATGCCAATGATGCTGGGTGGAGCTTTGGGCGGGTTGGCGGTTGCATTGGTGATCACATTCAAAAAAGAATGGAGCGGATACCTGGCTCCTGCTTATGCAATACTGGAAGGCTTGTTTGTTGGGGCTATTTCTGCTTACTTCAACTTCATCTTCCAGGAAAAATATCCCGGTATCATTTCGCATGCTGTGCTTCTTACTTTTGCAGTTGCTGCAAGTATGTATTTGTTATACACACTACGTATCATTAAGGTAACGGAGAAATTGAGATCCATCATTTTTGTTGCCACTGCAAGCATAGCCGTTTTTTACCTGCTTACATGGATACTTAGTTACTTTGGAATTCATTTTTCATTTTTAACCACCGGCTCCACATTCGGAATTATTTTTTCGCTGGCCGTTATAGTTATTGCAGCGCTTAATCTCCTCCTTGATTTTGATATGATTGAAAAAGGCAGCGAAATGGGAGCGCCAAAATATATGGAATGGTATGGTGCTTTTGGTTTACTGGTAACATTAGTTTGGTTATACCTGGAAATTTTACGTTTGCTGGCAAAGATGAGCAGCCGCAAATAATGTAATCATTATTCTTAATAAAAGAAGCCCCCCGTTTAAACCGGGGGGCTTCTTTATAATGAGTTGCTGAATAAATATTAATTCTTGAAAGAATTGAAGATCTTATTCGAAGTAGTTTCAAATGCATCTCTTTCATCTTCTTTGTTCACATACGTGAGTACATATCCTTTGCTGTTGGCTACAACAAATAATTGTTTGACCTGTATTTCATAAGTCATTTCACCATACTTGCCTTTGTAAACAACCTGGTAAGCTTTAGCTCCGTTACGGTTAAAGAACATGGATGATACTTCACGGTATCCTTTCACAATATCTTTTACTCCATCCATATTTGTTTTTACATATTCTTCAATTGTCATTCCGCTGCTCAATTGTTCAATCTGGAGGTTGATATTCTGATAAAACTTATCATTATCATTTTCTGAGGGTGAGGTAATCTTGATCACAGCACCTTCCGATTTATCATCAAACTTCCAATCAGCAGGATAGCTGATGGTAAAGCGGCCTTGCGGATCGCTGTATTTTTTTAATTCACCGCTGGTATTTGATCCTGTGTTTGTATTCCCTGTGTTTGTAACAGGAGGATTACTGGGCTTGGTATTACCTCCTGTGTTAGGCTCGTTAACGGGAATTCTTGCCTGTGACCAGCCGGAAGTGATCAATGAAACCAGGGAAAGGGTGAAGATTATTTTTTTCATATTTTACAATTGAATCTAAATTTACAAACTTGTTTCTCATTAATCAATCAAAAAAAAAATTAAAAGCTAAAAATACCCTTTCCTACGGATGGTATTGATAAGAATTGTTCCTTTTATGTAACGTAAATCGAATCAGGGTTTTATACCGAAGTGAAATATATTCTAGTTCACTGTTAATATTATCGGCATAATACCATCTAAGATTTCCACATAGCGCCTTGCGCTATTTCGTAAATTAAGATGGTATTATTTACAGCTCTGCCAAAAGTGTCTGAACTTTTTCCCTTATAAAGTCTCTCACTTTATTAAATTCTTCCGGCTCCATGTGTTTGGGATCAGGAATTTGCCAGTCAATAAACTGTTTGGCCGGCATCCACGGGCAGGCATCGCCGCAACCCATTGTTACCACTGCATCAAACGGTGCATATTGCTCCACTTCCTGCAATGATTTTGAATCATGTTTTGAAAGATCATAGCCCAGTTCTTTCATTGCCGCTATGGCTTTTGGATTTACAATACCGCTTGGCTTACTGCCAGCACTGTATGCTTCAACCTTATCAGCACCTGAAATTTTTGCAAAAGCCTGGCTCATTTGTGAACGGTTACTGTTCTCCACACAAACAAAAAGTAATTTCTTTTTCATCTTACTGTAAAACTACTTTAATCGTATTGAATTATGCTGTTCATTAAAATAATTAATCCCTAATTAATACGAAGTAATGTAAGTTGGATTAATCTTTTCAAAAGCAGTTTCTTTCTCAATCAATTTTTGAAGCAGTACAGCTTAATGATATGCAGCAGGTGATGCTAATAAATCTGCCGTGGGTAGCACAGCAAGAGAAGCTGCAACGAAACCACTTTGTTTGATAAATTCTTTTCTGTGCATGGCTTGCAATTAATGAATGAATGATAATGGCAAAATACAAATATCTCACAGATTGCTATGATATAAAAAAACCGGAATTTCTGAAAATGATTTTAGAAATTCCGGTTTTGTAGCCCCGACAGGAATCCCCGCCCGACTGGCGTCAGCCGGGCGGGCATTGAACTACCGGGCTAATTTCTTCTTTAAATATCTGCGCCCTGCTGAGGATTTAAAATATTTTTCTCTGGTGATGGCTTCGGCTTCAGTGTCAAATGTTTCATAGTAAACAATTTCTAAGGGGATATAAGGTCTGATTGATTCTGTCATCCCATAGTTGTGTTGTATCAACCTTTTTTGTAAATCCTGACAATGTCCTTTATAATAGTAATCATGATCAGCGCTCTTTAACACATACGCATAAAACATTTGCAAAGATTATAGTAGCCCCGACAGGAATCGAACCTGTATCTAAAGTTTAGTCCCGCAACAGCAAAGTAGCCCGGACAAGGATCGAACTTGTATCTAGAGTTTAGGAAACTCCTATTCTATCCATTGAACTACCGGGCCACTTTGCCTGCGGG
>CAMTVU010000085.1:0-5778 GCA_947085245.1 uncultured Chitinophagaceae bacterium
CTGTCGGCCAGCATCATTTCACCCTGTGGCAAAGTGATCTGTAACTGCAAAGACTTATAAGCAACGCTTACTGTTGTTTCGCCGCTTCTTGTTTCACCGTTAACATCGGTTACATCGGCAATAATTTTATAATCAAAAACCGGTTCTAATTCTTTCCGTACCTGTTTATCAGGAATGGCGGTGAATACAATTTCAAATGTGCCATCTGCTTTTGTTTTTGCTTCACCATGTGCAATTTCCTGTTCCTGCATAAGAGGCCATCCCCATTTTCTGCTCAGCCATGGATACAGCAAACGGGGTTCTCTTACTACACGGTATTTCACCAATGCCCCGTCAATATTATTTCCTGCGTATGCTTTTGCATTACCGGTGATTTTGATGTTGTCATTTACACGGTAATTTTCTTTTACGGGTTGATACTCTACATAAAATTTCGGCCGCTTGTATTCTTCCACCGAAAAATTAACAGAGCTACCTGTTGCACTTTCTTCCAAACGGAAACTGCCATTCATTCTTCCAACAGGTAACACAAACTTGCCTGAATAAGAACCATAGTCGCTGCTGGTTACATTGATGGAATCAATCTTTTCTCCATTGGCATCATATAAAATGATTTTTGTTTTCAATCCTTCCACCACTTTTGGTTTTCCGGTTGCAGCATCTTTGGTAGTAATAATGCCTTTGAAGTAAATGGTTTGCCCGGGGCGGTAAATAGAACGATCGGTAAAGAAAAATGTGCGACGGTTTTTTGTTTCATCAATTTCTTCTTTCTTTCCACGGTACACATAATCATAAGCTCTGTCATCTAAGTGCAGAAAGTCTTTTTCAAAGTTAATTTCCAATGTGCGGTTGTATGAATATTTGCCCGGCGTTTTGCTTATCTGAAAGTTGCCGTTGGCATTGCTGGTATAAGTGCCAGCTTTTAGGTTGATATATTTTTTTTGATCGTAATCATACACTCCTTCCCATAAAATAATTGTTGCTTTCACTATCGGCTGGCCGCTTTCACGGTTCACCACAAAAAAATCATTACGGTTATTCATCCATGCAATATTGCTTACATGAAAGAACTGCGCTGCTAAAATGTTTTTGCTTACGCTGAAATTTTCATCAGCACTTGCCAGCAGCATATATGTACCAACCGGTAACTGATTCACTTTTATTTCCGTGCTGTGTTGCTGATGATCGTTACAGGCAGGTAAAACAAAATTGAAATTCTGTACTGATGGCAATGCAGTTATTTTTTTCCAGTACTCATCTTCCCAATTACGGTTTTGCAATTCTTCAAAAGCTTTCTTGTCCATCTTCACAATGCGGAAATATGCTTTGCTGATGTTGCGGTAATTGAGCAGTGAACGGAATGGTTTACCGGGAATATTTACTTTTTCTGAAAGAATGGAAATGTCTTTGTTCTCAATCTGACTTAACAGGTTGTTGCAATTAGCCTTGCCTTCACTTTCTTCTTTTTGTGTGATGACCTGTTTGCACAGAGCCGCCGCTTTCTGATAATAATATCTTGGATTGAGCGCATCATCTGTTTTATGTTTTTTGAAATCATAGGTTGCAGCAAAATCTGCATAATCCTTTGCCAGCAGGTAAGCTGCCTGTGCAATAACGGGTTGATTGTTGTATTGGCTGAGCAGGCGGTTAAGACTGAGCCTGTACAATTCATTCTTATCGGGATGAGTTGAGTAGCGGTACACAAACTGAATGCGATGAATATCTGCATCAACCAATGCATCATTTTTTATATCGTTGATATGAAAGGCAATAATCTTTTGATACAGCAACAATGCTTTGTGCTGTAAGGAAAGTGAATCAGCTGTTACAAATTTCCCTGTAATGAAATCGGCAGCAGGATCAAAAGCAGCAGTGCTGTTGATTTCAAATGCATCAGCCGGTTTGGTAATACTGCGTTCATCATTTTCAAAATAAGCAATGGCACGGTTTACCAGCAGATCATACAGGGTTGGCCGCAGGTGGCGCATGTTTCCTTTGCTGATGATGGGTTCAAACTCTTCCAGTTTTGTTTGCTGCAAAACTTTTTCGTTTTGAACTGAAGATAAATACAGTGCTGAGATCTTTTTATGAAAGTCATCAATGGTCCAGGTTTCAATGTCGTCTTTTGCAAAAGCTTTTGTATTGGTACGGTCATAAAATTTCCAGCGGTTGTTTTGCAGGTATTGCCAGTAAGCTTCGGCAGTGAAATTGCTGAGGATGGATTTCACGGGTTCAGTTGAAGTGCTGATTTCCTTTTCAATTTCTTTGATGGCCTTTACATCAGCGTCTTCTTCTTTCAGTTGCTGCAGGTTTACACGAAACAGCAATGCTTTAATGAGCTGGCCATTGTTCTTTTCTTTCTTAGCCACTTCGTAAATATTCTTCACTTCTTTTAAAGCAGATTCAGTAAGTCCTTTTTTGTTGATGAGATCATCCACTTTTTTCCAGGCGCCTGTATAATTGAATTTAGGCTGGGCTTGTAACATGGCACAAAAAAAGAGGAGTAAAAGGTTAACGGGTAAGATGCGTTTCAACAACATGCGTTCTGTTTTTTGTAAGGTAAAAAATTACTTCGATGATGGGATGCAAAGAAAAGGGGAATTGCATAAATATTGTTGTCATTCCGGGGGACGGGGGATATGTTCATCTTCTTGTCATTTCGACAAAGGAGAAATCTGTTGAACTGTTGTACAAAAGCCCGGCAGATCCCTCCTTCGTCGGGATGACAGCAAATTTCCTTTAACGAATCTTTATACTATTCATTTTTTACATGGCATGTGGTTTGGCATCAGTACATAAAACAAAGGAGGTTTATATGAACAGAATTTTTACTCTCATCAGTTTTCTTTTCTTCAGCCTTTCATCATTTGCAGAAAGAAGCCAGGCAAGGCTCAGCATAACCAGCATGAGCAAAACGCCCATCCGTGTAATCATTGATGGGGAGCGGATACAGGATCAGGATAACACGATCCGCATCAGCAATCTGAGCCCCGGTTATCACCGCATACAAATCTATCTTGCAGGCAACAATCAAAGAAGGCAATGGGGTACTGCTAATCAACAGGGCCGTATGATTTACAACGGAACTGTTAATGCACAAAACGGAATGCATACGGATATAATTGTGAACCGCTTTGGCCGGGTATTTACAGATGAGCAGCCTGTTGATAACCGCTATGATGATGAATGGAACAACAACGGCAGCTGGAATAATAATGACGGATGGAACAACGGCAGTAACAATAGTACCGGCTGGGGCCAATCCATGAACAATGAAAGGTTTCAACAGTTAAAGCAACAGGTTCGTAAAGAAAGCTTTGACAATAACAGGCTCAGCATGCTGAAATCAGTGTTGCCCAACAATTATGTTTCAGCTGCACAGGTAAGAGAGTTGGCACAGCTTTTTGATTTTGAGCGCAACAAACTGGAGTTTGCCAAATTTGCTTACAGATATACTGCTGACAGACGCAACTATTTCCTGGTAAATGATGTCTTTGATTTTAGTAACAGTAAAACAGAACCCTCTCAATACATAGCGAATTACAGAGATTAAAATTGCGGTGGGTTACCACGTCTTCAAGCGTGATGGCTCACCGGCAAAAAGAGATTAAGTAAGAGCATCTATTAAGTAAAACCCCGCTGATGAAGTGGGGTTTATTTTTTTCTTGTGATTTTCTGCAGATGTTAATTGCTGTAAAAGTTGGTTTTGGTGTTGGATTTGAATTGTGTGGTGGTTTGAAAAAGCAAGAACAAAGGTATAGTTAAACACTACAATCACAGGTTAATTTGTCGATTATTGTGAGTTGCCATTTGTTATTGATATAGCTCAGATAAAAAATTAATTCATTACCATTATTGTCAGCAATAACAACTCTTCTACTTCTGGCTTCAAGTTTTTTAAATTCACTTATTGTTTGACTTGAAATATTCCCCTCAAAGTTTTTGTTTATCCATTTAGCAGTATTTGAAAGAAGATGGTCAGTTATGGTAGTATCAACAAATGTTCCAGTCTTTGTCCATTTTTCACAATTAAAAGTGGGCAGCTTAGAATATTTTAGTGTTGTAAGTTTTACATTATCATAAAAGGGAGCATTTGGATATTTTGTATCACTGAATCCCAAAGTTGTATGATAACTGTAAGAGTCCCTTACACCAATTCGATACAGAAGATAAACTCCTGTTTTTTTGTCAATCTGTTTTGATAACCCGACAGAATCTCTTTTTGAGAGAGCAATTACTACTCTTTTAATTGTACTTATAAAATCTTCTTCCTTTGACGATTGGCCAAATGAAAGAGGTGTCCAAATTACTAATAGGAGTATGGTTAAGGAATATCTCAATATCTAAATATATGCAACCCATTACATTCTAAAAAATCTCTACCACTGTTCGTGCTGGCACACATTCCGGCTTAGAGTAAGTTTAGGAGTTAACCGAAAATTTCTCCGCATCCTGCCAATCCAAAAAATCCCATCAATCCCAGTTCAGACAATTGCTGCATAGAATTACTGAACGTTCAAGAGCTTGCGTGGCAACAAGCGCTGCTATGAAATAATGAAGTTGGTATCAAAAAATAAATCATTGGAAAGATTGCTTCGTTCCTCGCAATTGACGAAAAAAATAAACCCCGCATTTACATGCAGGGTTCATTATATAAATTGGTTAACAAAATTATTTCTTCATCACCTCTGCCATCGTCTTTCCAATATCAGCAGGGCTTGCTACCACATGAATTCCGCATTCAGTCATGATCTGCATTTTAGCAGCAGCAGTATCTTCTGCACCGCCAATGATAGCGCCGGCATGTCCCATACGGCGACCCGGAGGCGCTGTTTGTCCGGCAATAAATCCCACAACTGGTTTTGCTTTGCCTGACGAAGCTTTAGCGTAGTCACGGTACCAGCGTGCAGCTTCGGCTTCCATGCCACCACCAATTTCACCAATCATTACCACGGCATCTGTTGCATCATCATTCATAAATAATTCCAATGCTTCTTTTGTAGTTGTACCAATGATAGGATCGCCACCAATACCAACTGCAGTGCTAACACCCAATCCTGCTTTGGCTACCTGGTCTGCCGCTTCGTAAGTAAGCGTTCCGCTTTTTGAAACAATACCAATACGACCTGGAATAAAAACAAAGCCGGGCATGATGCCTACTTTACATTCACCTGCGGTAATAACACCGGGACAGTTAGGCCCGATGAGTCTTGTAGTAGTGCCTGCTAAATAATTTTTTGCTTTCACCATGTCTTGTACGGGAATACCTTCGGTAATACAAACCACCAGTTCAATACCTGCGCTGGCCGCTTCCATAATAGCATCGGCAGCAAAAGCAGGCGGTACAAAAATGATACTCACATTGGCGCCGGCTTTTTTCACCGCTTCTTCCACAGTATTGAAAACGGGTTTGTCGAGATGCGTGGTGCCACCTTTACCCGGTGTAACGCCACCAACGAGGTTGGTGCCGTATTCAATCATTTGTGTAGCGTGGAAAGTACCTTCCGTTCCGGTAAAACCCTGAACAATAATTTTAGAATTTTTATTAACGAGGATGCTCATATTACAGCTTTATAAGTTGCGCAAAGATAGGGGAAGAGAGATTTATGATTTCAGATTTGCGATTTCAGATTTATCTGGTGTTAATGTTGATGTGGTAGTTCATATCGTTTGGGTTTTTAATGAAGTACCGCTCTTCAATGAAAGTGCATTTCTGCTTTCCTTCTCTTGTAGGAGAAGGTGCCCGAAGGGCGGATGAGGCAGGAGAAGAGAAGGAGA
>CAMTVU010000086.1:0-74587 GCA_947085245.1 uncultured Chitinophagaceae bacterium
TCGTTGAGCAATAAATATAAAGTTGATGTAAGAGTGCAGCGATTTGATACAGAACAATATGCTGCTGCAAATAAATTGTCCATCCAGGAAGCTGCAAGAGTATTACGTTATGATTGGTTTGAAGAATTGATCAATGAGAAATTACTCGCAGCCCAGCCAGAGTTTCTGCATCCAAACAGCTTTTCTGTTCTCACAGCTCATCATGCCGATGATAATATTGAAACCCTGTTGATGAATTTTTTACGAGGTACAGGTTTGCACGGACTTACAGGAATTCCGGTTGCCTACGGACAAATTAAACGTCCGCTTCTTTCTTTTACCAAACAGGAGTTGCTGGCTTATGCCGAAGAAAATCAACTGCAGTTCAGGGAAGATTCATCCAATCTTTCTTCTAAATACACAAGAAATTTTTTCCGTAACGAAATTATTCCTGCTATTGCCAAAGTATATCCGCAGGTAAAGGAAAATCTGAATGATAATATCAACCGCTTCATTGAAATTGAAAAACTGTACAAATTGTCAACGCAGGCAATCATCAAAAAACTCTGCCGGGTAAAGGGAAGCGAAATTCATATCCCTGTCAAACAGCTTCTGCAATACAATAACCGGGCGTTGATTTATGAAATCATTCATCCGTATGGATTTTCAGAAAAGCAGCTGGAGGAAGTGTTGAAGCTGGCACAAAGCAGTTCGGGTAAATACATTGATTCACCGGCATTGAATTTCCGAATCGTTAAAAACAGGCATTGGTTTATTATTACACCGGTGCAATCAACAGAATCTGCAACTATCATCATTGAAGAAAGAGATGCATCTGTTTTGTTTGAAGGCGGAAGTTTGACGATTAAAAAATCAATTGCTTCCAATACAGAGTTAACTACTTCCAAAAACATAGCCATGCTTGATGCAGATAAGATTTCATTTCCCCTTCTGCTTCGGAAATGGAAGGCGGGAGATTATTTCTATCCACTTGGTATGAATAAGAAGAAAAAAAAACTATCCCGTTTTTTTATTGATCAAAAATTATCCAAAACAGAAAAAGAAAATGTGTGGGTGATGGAATGCAATCAAAAGATCATCTGGGTTGTTGGGCAACGCATTGATGACAGGTTTAAGATTACTCCATCAACAAAAAGTATTCTGAAAATCAATTCTACCCCAAACTAAAACGTGGATGCATCAACTGTTCAAGAAAGTTTGGCAACACACCCGGCTCCATTATTATAGTAAATGCAACACCCCAAACAGCTCCCCAAAGGTGAGCACTGTGGTTTACATTATCGCCGCCACGTTTGTTCATGGAAATGGTGTAGGCAATATATAATACGGCAAAGATGATTGATGGAACCGGCAAGAAGAAAACATATAATGTTTGCCACGGTGCCAATAAAATAAAAGAGAATAAAACAGCCGTTACTGCGCCCGATGCCCCAAGGCTTCTGTAATTGTAGTTGTTGTGATGTTTGATGTAAGATGGAATTTCTGAAACAATAATACCTGCGATGTAAAATAACAGAAACCCAATCTTTCCAATTTTGGCAATAAAGAACAATTCCATAGCCCGGCCAAAGAAATAAAGAGTAATCATGTTAAACGCCAGGTGTGAAATATCAGCATGAATAAAACCTGAAGTAATAAAGCGGTAGAATTGTTTCTTCTCCTTTATCATTGGTGGCCAAAAGATCAGATCATTGGTTATCTTTTCATTATTGAAAGCTGTAAACGAAATGACAACTGTAATAATGATGAGAATGAGTGTAATTGTAAATTCCATAGAATAAATGTAGATGCTTAAGTTTAAAAAGAAAAATAAATTGGTGAAGGGGTTGTTGTGAATGGTGAATGGTCAATAGCCGATTCATACATCCTACTTCCTACTTCGTACTTCTCTCTTCGTATTTAACTATGATGATACTTTTCATTCCGGTTTATGCTGCAAGCCCTGTACACCTGTTCGGCTAAAATCAAGCGCACCAGTTGATGTGGAAAAACCAACTGTGATAAACTCCATTTAAAGTTGGCCCGTTTCATTACTGCTTCATCAATACCATAAACGCCGCCAATAAGAAACACAAGATTCTTACTGCTTTCGTTGCTTCGTTTCATGATAAAGTCGGCCAGGCCTTCACTGCTCAATTGTTTTCCTCTTTCATCCAGCGCAATGAGGTAATCTTCTTTCTGCAACCAGTCAAGAATCATTTCTCCTTCTTTCTTTTTCAGGTCGGCTTCACTCAGCATACCTGCATTTTTTGGTACAGGAATAATGGTCCACTCAACCGGGTAGTATTTAGAGATGCGTTTGGTAAATTCTTCCACTCCTGTTTTTATATAAGGCTCATGTGCTTTGCCTACCGTCCAAAATTGAATTTTCATAATCTGAAATAAAAGATGAAATTGAATCAAAAGATTGTTTGTAAATTTCGGCATAACAAAACTGATATGAGAATTTTTTCTTTTACTGCCGCTTGCCTTTTCATTTTCACTGCTTCATTTGCACAAGTTGCAAAAGCTCCTTTAAAAAATGAAGGAGAGGGCCCTTACACACAACTCATTTTACGTGGAGTAATCATGATCAACGGTACCGGTGCACCGGCAATGGGCCCCGTTGATATTGTAATTGAGAAGAACCGCATTGTACAAATTGCCAATGTGGGAAATCCCGGCGTAGCAATTAACGCAAACAATCGTCCGAAGTTAAAAGAAGGCGGTAAGGAAATTAACCTTGAAGGACATTATGTACTGCCGGGTTTTATTGATATGCATGGGCATATTGGAGGAACAGGGCAGGGGGCCAATGCAGAATATGTATTTAAACTGTGGATGGCACATGGAATTACTTCAATAAGAGATCCTTCATGCGGCAATGGATTGGATTGGGTGCTGGAAGAAAAAAAATTAAGTGCTGAAAATAAAATAACAGCTCCACGCATTTTTGCATACACTGCTTTTGGAATGGGCAGCAAACAACCCATCACCACTCCTGAGCAGGCAATTGCATGGGTAAGAGAAAATGCACAGAAAGGCGCTGATGGAATTAAATTCTTTGGAGCAGCGCCACACATCATGGATGCTGCGTTGAGAGAAAATAAAAAATTAGGCTTACGAAGTTGTTGCCATCACGCACAAATGGATGTGGCTCGCTGGAATGTAGTGAACTCCGCAAAAGCCGGTTTAACTTCTATGGAACATTGGTATGGATTGCCCGAAGCATTGTTTACAAAACAAACCATTCAGCAATATCCGCTTAATTATAACTACAGTAATGAGCAGGATCGTTTTGAAGAAGCAGGTAAACTATGGAAACAGGCTGCATCGCCTTACAGTGAACATTGGAATGCAGTGATGAACGAATTGATCAGTTTGGATTTTACGATTGATCCCACCTTTAATATTTATGATGCCAACAGAGATTTAATGCGTGCAAGAAGAGCGGAGTGGCATGAAAATTATACACTTCCATCTCTCTGGAAATATTATGAACCAAGCAGAGTGTCGCATGGAAGTTACTGGCACAGTTGGGGTACTGAGCAGGAAGTGGAATGGAAAGAAAATTATCGTTTATGGATGACCTTTATCAATGAATATAAAAACCGTGGTGGAAGAATAACAACAGGAAGCGATAATGGATTTATTTATCAAACCTATGGCTTTGGATATATCCGTGAACTGGAGTTGCTGCGTGAAGCAGGTTTTCATCCATTGGAAGTAATCCGATCTGCAACGTTATATGGTGCACAGGCATTGGGTATGGAAAAAGATCTTGGAAGTATTGAGGTTGGAAAACTTGCCGATCTTGTTGTGATTGATGCAAATCCTTTGGAAAATCTGCAACTGCTTTATGGAACAGGAGCAATCCGGTTAAACGCCGAAAATAAAGTGATAAGGGCAGGCGGCGTTAAGTACACCATTAAAGATGGAATTATTTATGATGCAAAAAAGTTATTACAGGATGTTAAGCTGATGGTAGATGAACAAAAAAAGAAAACCGGCTGGTTGTTAAAGCAGCCGGGTGTAGAATAAATGATGTGGGAAATTGATTATTGTTCGATGTTGTAATCTTTTTTAAAAGCTTCCAGTGTTTTCTGAAACAGTTGTGCAGATGGATTGAGCTGTGCAGCTTTTTTATAATGCTGGTAAGCTTCAGAATAAAACCGTGCAGACTCCAGAAGGAATCCCAGTCTGAAATTTTCTTCCGCTACCGTTTCAAATTCTTTTTGTGTATTGCGTAATTGTGCCAACAGTTTTTCATAAGAAGCATTGTCCCAGATAAAGAATAATTTTCTTTCATCACTTTCTTCACCTTTTGCAAGTATCTTCCAGTAATACGCTGTGTTGGGATTTAATTGGGCTGCAAAATCACTGATGTAGATAGAAGTTTTTGTTACCGTTTTTTGATAAACAGGTTGGCCGCCTCTTGCCATTTGATAAACCTCAAATGTAAATTCATCTGCATCGGAATAACATTTCCATGAAACAGGGAATGTGCCATTGTTGTAATTGATGGTATCAAACCTTGAATCAACCCAAACGCTGATGCTGGTGCGGCTTACAGCGCCTACATTATTCATATAGTTTTTACGGTTCTTCTCCGGGTTTCCTTTTGGAGTTGTTAACTGGTTCCAGATAAACTTGAGATAATTTGAAGTGATGGAACTTTTATTTGCCTGGCATGAATCTTTAAACTGCTCCATGCTGTAACTACCTGCTTTTGTAACAGAAAACAAACTGCTTTCGTTACAAATGATACTTACCAATGAATTAGGGCCTACTGTTAACCTGGATTTGTCTGTCAGTAATTTACCTATTTTGACTTTTGTTCCTTTGTTGTTTTCAACAGTGGTAACGGAGCCTTTAACAGAATAAATAAGGAAAGAATTTGTTTTTTGCGCCTCGATGGAGATGTTGCAAAAAGATAAAAGCACCAGCAGAGGAATACATTTCATTTTAATGTGATTTTGAGTGAAAATTGGTTTTGAAACCAAATTTTGAATGTAACCAAACAGCAAGCGCCTCGTAAAAATAAATAATATCAATCGCTAAGATAATTACAATCAGTGAAATTTTTGTATCAATTTTTAAATTGAACCAGCTGAAGAACTGGATGCCGATATAAACAGAAAGTATGGCAAAAAAGATTTGCGCCATTTTAGCCACAATATGAAACCAGATATGTTCTTCAATATAGTACCGCATAAAGAGGGCAACATGCATCCAGCAAATAAGAATGGTTAACAGCCAAAAAAGCCAGGAGGGTACATCCTGTATATAATTTGCATCAAGCAGCATGGAAATAATGTTGGCATGCACAATAATTCCATTCATATCAGGAATAGATTTACCTGCAAATTTTGCGTTTAAAGGAGTGAAATGTTTGTCCTCAACATTATAGGGATCGGGATTGATATATCCCATCAGTATAATTTTGTTGTGAAAAAAATCAGTAGTGGTGTTATTTTCCAAAAGGTCTAACCCGTCAATTAACAGATATTGTTCTTCTTTGCGGCTGTAATTAATAACCTCGTATTCTTTTTTTCTGTGTTTTAATTTTTGGTAAGCTGTGCTATCGGCCCTGGCAACAATTGCAGTTGCAAAACTTGGGTAAAATTTTCCGTCAACTTTTTCAAAGGGAGAAAAGTTACGGATAGTGCCACCATCTTCTCCAATAAAATTGGCATATCCTCGGTTGGGTGTGTAAATGCCGAAGTAACCAACCTGTTCTGTATTGGTTTTATTACTCCAATCAATACGGGAAACAATTACAAGGTTGGGAGTGCTGCCAATCATGTGGCGCAGCAGGGAATCGTGTTGCGGATCTTTTGGGCCTGCAAACTGAACATCAAGGCCAATTACTTTTGGCTTTGCCTGCCTTATTTTTTCAATCATTGCAGCAAGGCCAAGCCGGTCTGCATTACCAATATTTATGATGATAATCCTGTTGTCAATGGGAGTGCCTGCATTCTTGTGCAGTACAGAGTAGGAGATGTCGTTAAAGTCAAGATCTTTTAAAGCTGTTTTGAAAGGATTCAGAATGCCCGAATCAAAAGGCAGTAAACCCAACAAACCTATCACAAAAAAAACAGAGAAGGTTGCCAGGATTGTATCTCGTTTTATAAGATACCGTAAGTAAAAACGATGCAACCATTGGTAGCTCTTTTTAATAAATACAAATCGGTTCTTTTTGAGTGGTCTTTTGGGTGGTTGCATCAACAGAGTGCTTGTCTTCTTAAAAGTGAATGCCTACTTTCGCCTTCGAATATATGAGAAATTATATTGTTTTTGTATTTCTGTTTACAGCATTTTTTGTTTATGCACCCGAATTGTTGCGGGCGCAGCAGGCGGTTTCCATTCAAAAATCTGATTCGGCAAACATTGTAACCGGTAGCCAGAGTTATGCCATGGTTGTTGGCATTTCTACGTACAAACATATCCGCCCGTTATCATTTGCAGATAGCGATGCAGGTTTGTTCAGGGAATATTTGCAATCGGCTGGTGCAGGAAGTATAACCAATGATCATATTTTTTATCTTATCAATGAAGAAGCCACCTCTGCCAATTTTTGGGTAAAAGGCATGGCCTGGTTGCGACAGAAAAATCTGAAAGCCGGAGATCGTTTATACATTTACCTTGCCGGGCACGGTGATGCCATTAACCAGGATGAATATTTTTTTCTTACCTACGACTGTAATCCTTCAGGCGATAAAAATAATTACATTGTTACAGGCAGTATTCAACTTTATAATCTTAAAAGCCGCATTGCCGAATTAAGCAGAAAGAGTGTTGAGATATTTCTGATCATGGATGCCTGCCGAACCAATGAACTGCCGGGCGGAGAGGATGGGCAACAGATTTTAAACTCAGCCATTTCAGAAAGAAGAGCCGGAGAAATTATTATGCTGGCCACAGGTGCCGGGCAGGAATCAATGGAAGATGCGTCAATAGGAAATGGGCACGGTTTGTTTACCTATTACCTTGTTGATGGGTTAAGTGGCTGGGCAGATGGTTATGAAGGAAAAGATGGCATCATTACTTTAGTTGAATTAAGATCATACCTGTTGGCAAAAGTTCCAACATTGGCCGAGAAGAAATATAAAAAAAAGCAGGAACCTTTTATTTGTTGCGATGCTGCTGGTCAGCGCCCGGTTGCTACAGTTGACAGTGTGTTTTTTAAGAAATGGGAGATGGGCAAAAATTTGTCGGGGATGAATGAAGATGGAGGAGTGAACCAACTGGTTCGCAATGTGAGAGGACGTGGAGCTTTGCTTGTTGACAGTAATATTGTTGTCATCTACAATCAATTTAATCAATCAATCAAAAAGCTGAAGCTAACCGGGGATAGTTCGGCCGATTTTTTTTACGGGCAACTGAATATACTTTATCCTGATAATGTGTTAACGATGGATGCAAGACAAACCCTTGCAGCCGAGTTCATTAATTTTACCCAGCGAAAAATAAATTTATACCTGAGTGGAAAAGATGCAGCAGGCATACAGCAGATACGAACACAATTAGATGAATCGCAACGAACCGAAGAAATTCAAGCGGGAATGGAAAGACTTGAATACATAGCCGGACTTGATTTTGCGAATGCAGCAGCAATGCTGAAGAAAGCAATTGACCTTGTTGATTCCGTTGATACCGACCTGGTAAAAAATTTAACAGGGAAATACTTTTTCTTTAAAGCAAGAAGCTACTTTGATGCAAAAAATAAAGCAAGCAACATACAGGAAGCAAGAAACCTGATTTATCAATCCTATGCCATTGACAGTAATGCAGCTTATGTACTGCACACAATGGCTTCATTGCAAATGCAGTTGAAAAGACCGGATAGCGCTGTTATCTTCAGCCTCAGGGCAATTAACAAAGCGCCCAAATGGCGTTATCCATATACAACGGTTGCTTTTGCGTATGCACAATTAAAACGGTTCGATCTTGCCCGTTTCTATTATGAAAAAGCAATAGAGATTGATCCTAATAGTGCCGATGCGTATGTTGATTTTGGTTATTTTGAATTTCAGCAAAAAAAATCAGAGAAAGCTCAAAGTCTTTACCTGAAGGCATTGCAGCTTGATCCCAAAAATATTTCTGCGTTGAACAATATGGGTTGGTTGTTGAAGGAAAAAGGAAAGTATAACGAAGCTGTTCAGTATTTCAGTGACTGTTTGCAATATGATTCATCTTTTGTTCATGCATACAATGGATTGGCAAGAGTGTATGGGGCTTTAAAAAAGTATGATTCAGCCCGTGTATTTTATCTGAAGAGTATTGATTACTATGCCGATCAGGCGTATGTGTATGATCTGCTGGGAAATTTTTATAAAGAAATCAACCTTGTTGATTCTGCATTGCATTATTACCATCGTTCCATTAAAACGGATAGTTCTTATACACAACCTTATCATGATCTTGCAAAATTATTTGAACAGGGAAAACGGTTCGACTCCGCTGCTTTTTATTTTAAGAAGATCATCAGCCTCAACCCGGTTTCAAAAAACAGCTATCTCAGTCTTGCCACTTTTTATCAAAACACAAAGGCAACAGACTCTGCAAATGTTTATTTCAATAAAGCCATTTCTGTTGATCCCGGTGATGCAGCTACTTATAATTCCATTGCTGTTTATTATTTCAGGCGCAATCAATACGATTCGGCAAAAAAATATTTCAATACAGCTGTATTAACCAGCACTCTCAATTCAACTTATCTTACCAACCTGGCTGCTGTTTATGAACGCACCCGGCAAAATGATTCTGCTCTTTATTGCCTGCAAAAAGCATTACTCCTCAGCCCGGGTAATTCACAGATATGTAACAGTATTGCACTTAACTATAAAAAGCGAAATGATTTTGATTCTGCGTTGGTATATTATAAGGAAGCGTACAGGTTTAACAATGAAAACATTGCAGTGCTGAACGACCTTGCTGATATGTACCGGGATATGAATGAGATTGATTCTGCTGTAAAAATTTTGCATGAAGCTATTTATCTCAAGCCTGAAGTTGCTGAGCTTTACAATAGTTTGGGAGTTGTATTTATTGTAGCGGGGCAATACGACTCAGCCCGTGTGTATTTGTTGCGGGCAACAGAATTGGATCGAACACTTATGCGCCCCTTCAATAATCTGGGTAATATGTATTACATGCAGAAGAATGAGAAAGAAGCATTGTCCTATTATTTGAAAGCTCTGGAAATTGATTCAACGTATGAAAACCCACTTCTTTTTGCCGGGCTCATTTACACAAAAAAAGGGGAGTATGTTAAAGGAATTGATTACCTCGAGAAACTTGTTCAATTGAATCATAAAAATGGTTCGGCCTATTATTACCTGGCTGTATGTTATGCCACTTTAAACAATGAAGCAAAAACTATCAGCAACCTGGAAAATGCATTGAAGCTGCAATATGGTGAAGCAGATGAGATCATTAATCAAAAAGAGTTTGAACCCATTAAGAAAAAACAGGCTTTTAAAGGGTTGATGAAAAAATATTTTCCAGACGGTAAGTTTTAAACTCATGCAGAAAAAGTAATGTTTCAATTCATTCAATTTCAATAAATAAAACAGGCAAAAACGGGTAAAAAGTGGCTGTTCTATTCAGAAAGCTTCAGAGAAAGCAGGATAAAGATTTCAGAAATTAACCGAACCATCCTATATTTGCAACCCGTTAAAACGGAATGGCTGCGTAGCTCAACTGAATAGAGCATCCCGCCTTTGGCGGGAAGGTTTCAGGTTTGAATCCTAACGCAAATTGATAAAAATAATGGCTGCGTAGCTCAACTGAATAGAGCATCTGACTACGGATCAGAAGGTTTCAGGTTTGAATCCTGACGCGGTCACAAAAAAACCTCTTACTTGCTAAGAGGTTTTTTATTGCTTTTTGTGCAAACGTTTTCATATCATTGCCCGCATAAGTTTTAATATATTTGCCACTCCGTTAAAAATCCATCAGCATGGCAAAAAAGACAGCTCCCATAGACCTCAGCGACAGTTTTGAAAAGATCCCGACCAAAATTTTTAAATCAGCAAAAGACGGTTCTGCATTTGTTGCACAGCAAATTGCTCATCTCATTAAAACCAAACAGGCCAGCAGGGAAAAATGTGTTTTAGGGCTGGCAACTGGTTCTACTCCCAAATCATTATATGCCGAGCTTGTTCGTTTGCACAAAGAAGAAGGCTTGAGTTTTAAAAATGTAATTGCTTTTAACCTCGATGAATATTACCCCATTGAACAGGATGCCATACAAAGCTATCACCGCTTTATGAAACAACAGTTGTTTGATAAAGTGGATATTGATCAAAACAATTGTTATATCCCCGATGGAACGGTTGCAAAAGAAAATATCAAACAGCATTGTGCGGCTTACGAACAGAAAATTGCAGATGCAGGCGGCATTGATCTGCAAATCCTCGGCATTGGTATTAATGGCCACATCGGGTTTAACGAACCGGGCTCCAGCATCTTTACCAAAGCAAGATTAACCACGCTTACCAACTCTACACGTTTGGCCAACAGTTATGAGTTTGCCAACATCAGTGCAGTACCCCGCCTGGCAATTACTATGGGTATCGGTACAATTCTCAAAGCAAAGAAAATTATTCTGATGGCATGGGGGCCCACCAAAGCTCCCGTTATTCAGCATTCAGTTGAAGGTGATGATACAGAACAGGTACCTGCGTCACTTCTGCAAAATCATGATGATGTAACATTTGTAATTGATGAAATGGCAGCGGCTGAACTTACCCGTTATAAAAGTCCCTGGCTTACCGGTGAATGTGAGTGGACAGATAAGATGATTAAAAAAGCTGTGGTGAACATGGCGCTGAAATTAGGCAAACCAATTTTGAGTTTAACCAATACCGATTATAATGAATATGGTTTAAGTGATTTGCTGGTTGAGAAAGGAGATGCTTATGAAATAAACCTGCAGGTGTATTATATGTTGCGTGACAGTATTACCGGTTGGCCCGGTGGCAAACCCAATGCTGTTAGTCCCAATCATCCTGAACGCAGTGTGCCTTACCCAAAAACAGTTCTTCTTTTTTCACCACATCCTGATGATGACATTATTTCCATGGGTGGAACTTTTCAACGCCTGCATGATCAGGGACATAAAGTGCATGTGGCGTACCAAACCAGTGGCAACATTGCAGTAACCGATGAGTTTGTTACTCGCTTCATGGATTTTGCTGTAGGCTTTGAAGAGATGTTTGGTGTTGACAGTAAAAAGTCGGAAAGTATTTTAGCTGAAGCAAGAGGTTATCTTGAAAATAAAAAATCAAACCAGGTTGATACGGCAGATATACGCAACATCAAAGGACTGATCAGGAGATGTGAAGCGGCTGCTACCTGCCGTTATGTTGGTTTGAAAGAAGGACAATGGCATTTCCAAAATCTTCCTTTCTATGAAACGGGAACCATTGAAAAAAGCCCGATGGGAGAGGAAGATGTATTACTTACTACGAAACTGTTGCGTGAAATAAAACCGCAGCAGGTGTATTGTGCAGGTGATTTTGCCGATCCGCACGGAACACATCTAGTTTGTTTTAACGTGGTATTGGAATCATTGAAGCGTATTAAAGCTGATGGCGATGAGTGGATTAACGATTGCTGGCTGTGGTTATACAAAGGTGCCTGGCAGGAGTGGCATGTTGAAGAAATTGAAATGGCTATCCCCATGAGCCCTGAACAGGTGATGAAAAAACGCTTTGGTATTTTCATTCATCAGTCGCAGAAAGATATGGTCCCTTTCCAGGGTAGTGATAGCCGTGAGTTTTGGCAACGGGCCGAAGAACGCAATGCTGCAACTGCTGATTTGTATGGCAAGCTTGGCTTAACGCAGTATGCAGCGATGGAAGCATTTGTGAGATGGAAGTATTAAGATACACTCCGTCTGACGGCTAATGGAAGTTGATCAGGTGAGGCTGTCTCAAAAGTCGTCATTGCGAACATAGAGAAGCAATCTGCAAAAATTGATCAATTAATAAACAGATAGATTGCTTCGGTCGTTCCTCCCTCGCAAAGACGTTTAACGACTTTTGAGACAGCCTCACCTCTTTACAGTAAAAAACTTTGGAGCGAATTTTGATTTAAGTTTGCTAAAAAATAAGATATGAAAAAACATATTCTGCTCCTTGCCTTTTTAATTAGTTTATTTCTCCCTTCTGTAAATGTTCATGCATTGATTGTGCCCGTAAATGAAAATACCGTTACTCAAAAAGCAATTACCGCATTTAACCAGCTTTCAAAGAAAGAAAAGAAACATCGTATCTATGAAGTAAAAAAGCAAGTGAATTTGTTTAAGAAAAATATGCGTGAAGGAAGAGTGGAAGATGAAAGAACAATCTTACTGGTAATACTGGCTATTCTTTTACCACCATTGGCTGTATATCTTTATGAGAATGCAATCACAACCAAATTCTGGATCAGTTTGATTTTAACATTATTATTTTGGGTGCCTGGAGTTATTTATGCTTTGCTGGTGGTGCTGGGTGTAGTATAAATTGCAATCAACTTTTTTGTTTAATCCCACTTACTATTTTTTCAGTCCGTTTGTCAGCTCTTGCATTGTTTAATGAAACAACTGCCCAAACTGCAGCCGGTATCCAACCAAGAATAGTTATTTGCAGGATTAAACAAATTATACCCGTAAATATTTTGCCTCTCAGAAAAAAAGAAAGCCAGGGGAGAAGTATTGCAATTAAAGTCATTTGTTTATTGTTTAAAAATTATTTTAGAATTCCTTTCAGACTTCCGCTATTGGTAAACAACCTGTCAATCTTCTTCTCAACAGCAGGATCTTTTTCCACTGCCGGTGCATGGTGCGGCTTTAACCGTGCATCAAATACAACCGGCCCGTTACAACCCCAATGTTTGTGATTGGTAAATGAATCAATACCATACACATCATGACTTGGATTGCATCTTGTATAAGTAACCCATAAATAATTGCGGAGATTGGCAGCGGTGAAAGTACTGTCGTCACAAATAACAATCTGAGCTACTCCTTTGCTGCGGCTTCGACCTGCAGACTCTTTCCATTGACTATTAACCATTGACCATTGACCATTCAGCATTTCCATTTCTTTTACAGCTTCATCATACGTTGTAAACTTCTTTGTCTGCAACGCAATTACTCCCGGCATGCAGAGTTGTGCATTTTCAAACTGCTGTAACTCTTTCAATGCAGCAGGAACTTCCCTGCATAATTCTCTTTTCTTTTCTCCATACGCAGCAAGCACCAATTTACTTCCGCTGTTTAAACCTGTGCCTGAATAATCTAATGTATCAATGGTGGTGTTGGTATGAAAGTGCAGATCTCTTGCAAAATCAATCCGTTCAAAAATAAATTCTAAATACTCTTGCACGTTTTGTGTGTGCAATTGATTACTATCATCAGCAGTAATGAATAAAAATTTCGCCAGGCTCAATTGCCCCGTTCCCAACACATGATTGGCGATGGTTAAAATTTCAGCAGGTTGTTTGGCAGGCATATAAGGTGTGTAACGTTCACTGCCAATTGCCAGCAATAACGGATGAACTCCTGCTGCATCCACTGCATGTACTTCTTTCAATCCGGGTATTTCCTTTTGAATTGCACTGCCTGTTAATTCATGAATGAGTTCACCAAAACTGGTATCTTCCTGTGGCGGACGGCCAACAACAGTAAATGGCCAGATGGCATTTTTCTTTGCATACACTTTGTTCACTTTCATCAACGGAAACGGATGCATTAAACTGTAATAACCGAGATGATCACCAAACGGTCCTTCAGGTTTATTTTGATGCGGATGCGCTTCACCCGTAATAATAAAATCAGCATCGGTGCTGATTGCATTTCCCAATTCATTGTATGCATAACGAAATCTTCTTCCACCCAACACTCCTGCAAATATCATTTCACTGATGCCTTCGGGCAATGGCATTACTGCACTTAAGGTATGTGATGGTGGTCCGCCAACAAAGCAACTTACCTTCAGCGCTTGTCCTTTGGCGTTGGCTTTTGTTTGATGGATACCAATGCCACGATGCAACTGATAATGCAATCCAATTTCTTTGTTCAGCTCATATTCATTTCCATTGAGCTGAATACGATACATACCCAGGTTTGATTGCATGATGCCGGGCTTATCTGCATCTTCTGTATAAACCTGCGGCAGCGTTACAAATGCGCCGCCATCCATGGGCCAGTGATGAATGAGTGGCAGATCGCTGATCTTTATTTCATCAAATGAAAACGAAACTTTCTTTTTGGGGAATGCTTTGAGCGCTGCCAATCCGGTGTTGAAATTACGGAACGGATGTTTGAGTGCTTTGATGGGATCGCCTTTCAGTTCAATTAATTTTTGAACTAATTTAAAAGTTTCTCTGAAAATAAATTTGCTTCGATCTAATGTGCCGAAAATATTGGAAGCAGCACGGAAATTTGTTCCTTTTACATTTTCAAAAAGTAGTGCCGGACCTTTTGCTTCATACACACGGAGATGAATAGCTGCCATTTCAAGATGTGGATCTACTTCTTCTTTGATGCGAACAAGATGACCGTTCTTTTCAAGGTCCAGTAAACATTCTTCCAGTGAGCTGTATGTCATAATATTTATTCTGTTACAAAAGTAAGGGCGGAACAGTTGATTACCTCACCCTCATTCCCTCTTCCCCCTTCGACTACGCTCAGGATGTCGGGAGGCCAGGCAATCTCTTTTCAATCGCCATTTGTAATTGAGCATTTCAACTTTGGTACATTTGTCGGGCTTGTTACAAGTGATAAAGTGTAAGATCATATGTTTGGATATGTATGGCAGCACCGCTCCTTCTCTTTTGGAGAAGGAGTTGGAGGATGAGGCCCTTGCAGGAAAACAAAAAAGAAAATAAATATCAATGAGTTTAAATTTTCCAATAGAAGTAAAACAAAGTAAAGTAGCAGGTAAAGGTGCATTTGCATTAAAACCAATTCCTGCAAAAAAGAAACTGGGCAATATGGCTGGTGAAATTATCAGTTATCGTGAAGCACAACGAAGAGTGAAACAACAGAACGGTGCAGCCTTGCTGATGGTGGAATTTGATCAGGAACCCATTGCACTGGATGCAAGCAAGAACAGGAATGCACTTTCGTACATCAATCATTCCTGCAATCCCAATACTTATATGCGTCGTGCTTATCAGAAAGTGGAATTTTATTCAAAGCGATCCATTAAAAAAGGAGAGGAGTTTACCTGTGATTATGGTGAAACACATCATAACGGAAAACTGCCTTGTAAATGCGGAGCGAAAAATTGCAGGGGATTTATTTAAGACAGTGTTGCTGGTTACAGGTTACAAGTTGCTGGTCATGTCAACACCTGTAACAAGAAACTGGTAACCTGTAACCATCTCTCATCTTTCTCCTTAACTTTGAAACATGACCAAACTCTCCGTTAACATCAACAAGTTTGCCACGCTGCGTAACAGCAGGGGTGGAAACAACCCCGATGTACTCAAAGCTGCTATGGATGCACAGCGGTTTGGTGCAGATGGAGTAACCGTTCATCCACGCCCCGATGAACGTCATATCCGCTATGATGATGTGCGTGCAATAAAAAATATCATTACAACAGAATTTAATGTAGAAGGCAATTGCCGTGATCAATCATTTGTTGATTTGGTGCTGGAAGTAAAACCAACCCAGGTAACATTGGTGCCTGACACACTTGGTCAGCTAACCAGTGATCATGGATGGGATACCATTCAAAACAAGAAATACCTTGTTGATATGGTTGCACTATTTAAAGAGTCGGGCATCCGCACATCTATTTTTATTGATCCTGAAGTACGGATGATTGAAGGCGCTGCTGAAACCGGAACTGACCGGGTGGAATTATATACCGAATCTTACGCAAAGAATTATGCTGAAGATCCCAGGGATGCAATACAGCCTTACCTCGTTGCTGCAACAAAAGCAAGGGCATTGGGGCTGGGTTTGAATGCCGGTCATGATCTCGACTTACAAAACCTTGGCTATTTTGCAAAGACAATTCCCTGGGTTGATGAAGTTAGCATTGGTCATGCACTGATCTGTGATGCATTGTATTTGGGATATGAAAATGCAGTGCAGTTGTATAAGAGGCAGTTGATGGGAGAATAAAATCCAAAATCCAAAATCCAAAAAGCAAAAGAGAAGAGATTACTGCAATCGTTCAAACCACGCTGAGGCGTGGGCCGACCGTAGCAACTGCACCTGAGTGTTGCACCTGTTAATCTCAAATCAAAAATCTTAAATTGCTCACCCTCCCGTTTGCCCCGTCCTCACTTTAATTTTTTTCTTGCCTGCGTTTTTCTTTTCGTACTCTTTTACTTCCTTGGGCTTGGGTTTTTCTTTGGGTTCTTCTTTTTTTACTGTAGTTGAATTCTCTGCATCGCCTTCTTCTTTTTTAATCATGCCATTGGCAGTGCCGGTGCCATCATCAATTTTACCAAGAATAAAATTTTCTTTCTTTAATATTTTTCCGGTGCCGGGTTCATAAATGGTCCACAAACCATGTGCTACCGTTGAGCCTTCCATTTTTACTTCAACCAAGTACACTTTTTTGGGATCGTTTACATCATATACCTCTACTGTTTCTGTTGGGTTATCAGGATTGCGGGCCAGCCAGCTTTCTTCTCTTACAATATCACCCATAGCATTGAAGTATTGTTGTTTGCCATGTTTATGTCCCCAGCGATAGTTTTCAATCGCCAGCAAATCGCCCTGCAGTGTGTATGATCTCCACACTCCTTCTTTATTACCATTCTGGTATTCGCCTTCTTCTTCATAACCGGGTTCGCCTCTTATTTCATCAACACGGTTCACCCATTTGCCCTGTTTCAAACCTTTCACATCGGTGCAGTTAAGTGTATCGCCTTTTGCGCCAATGGTATAGTCTTTGCATTGTGCCGAACCGCTCATCCAAAAAAAGACAACGGCTACTCCACTTAGCATCAACATTCGTAAGTTTGAAACTGCTTTACTGTACAACATAACATGAGATTAAAAAAATCAAAACCAATGCTCCCAATAAAAACGACTGCAGGTTTTAAAAATTGCCTGTACAAAGTTATTCCGGTTCTTTCGTTCCTGCTGCTTGTTCTTTTTGCTGATGCACAAATTAAGCCAGTCACAGCTGAGGAAAGACAAAAAGGAATGATGGTACGAAAAGAACTGGAAAAGAAGTCATTGTTGAAAGATGCTAAGTTCCGCAATATTGGACCGAGTATTATGAGCGGGAGAGTAACGGATGTGGAGGTTAACCCCGAAGACCCTACTGAATTTTATGTGGCTTATGCAAGCGGTGGTTTGTGGTACAGCAAAAACAACGGGCAATCTTTTACTCCCATTTTCGACAATGAAGATGTAATGACCATTGGTGACATTGCTGTAAAATGGGTTGGCAGCCGCATCATCTGGATTGGCAGCGGTGAGGTAAACAGCAGCCGCTCTTCTTATGCAGGCAATGGTATTTACAAAAGCACAGACAATGGTAAAACATGGGAATGGCTTGGGTTGCCTGAGAGTCATCACATTGGTAAAATTCAACTGCATCCTACCGATCTTAACACTGCATGGGTAGCCGCATTGGGTCATTTGTATTCACCCAACAAAGAACGTGGTATTTATAAAACTACTGATGGTGGTAAAACATGGAAACAAACTTTGTTTATTGATGAAAATACCGGAGCAGTTGAAATGGATATGAACCCCAACAACCCAATGGAATTGTATGCAGCAGTTTGGTACCGCACACGCCGTGCATGGAAGTTTGAAGAAAGCGGAGCAACAAGCGGCATTTATAAAAGTATTGATGGCGGTAATACATGGGCATTGATCAGTGGCCCGGGTAGTGGTTTTGCAGAAGGAAAAAAATTGGGAAGAATTGGATTGACAGTGTTTCCGCAAAATCCAAACATTGTGTATGCTGTTATTGATAATAACGAAGCAAGACTTGATACTTCAAAAAAAATGACTGTTGCTGATACAGGTTTGCAACTGAAAGATTTTAAAACCATGAGCAAGGATCAGTTCCTTGCAATGGAGGATAAGAAATTAGATTCATTTATGCGAAAGCAACGCTTCCCTTCAAAATATACGGCAGTTGTGGTAAAGGAAATGGTGAAGACAGATAAAATTCAACCCATTGCTTTGTGGGATTATTTTGATGCCGGTGATGATGGTTTCAGCAATACTGCCATCAAAGGTTGCGAAGTTTATCGCAGTGAGGATGCCGGCAAAACCTGGAAGAAAACACATGAAAAGCCAATTGCAACTTTTAATACGTATGGTTACTACTTCGCCAAAATTTATACATCGCACACAAACCCTGATAAAGTTTTTATTCTTGGGTACAATGCCATGTTGAGTACAGATGGCGGAAAAAATTTTAAAGTCATTGATAAAGCAAACGTACATGCCGATCATCATGCGTTATGGGTAAATCCCAAAAGAGATACACACATCATCAATGGAAATGATGGTGGATTAAATATTTCTTATGATGATGGAGAAAACTGGTTTAAAGCCAACTCACCATCAGTTGGCCAGTTTTATGCAATTACTGTTGATGATGCTAAACCTTACAATGTATATGGTGGTTTGCAGGATAACGGCACATGGCATGGCCCATCAACCAATAAAGAAAGCAGCGACTGGCACGACAGCGGCAATTATCCATTCAAAGCTTTAAATGGTGGCGATGGCATGCAGGTACAGGTTGATACAAGGGATAATACAACCGTTTATACGGGTTACCAGTTTGGAGTTTATGTAAGAAGTGATCGGATAAAAGGAATGAATCAGCAAAGAGTGAATGTTCGTCCAACGCATGAATTGGGAGAAAAGCCCTTGCGGTTTAACTGGCAAACACCCATCCTGTTATCAAAACACAACCAGGATGTTTTCTATTATGGAAGCAATCGTTTTCACCGCAGTTTTAATAAAGGAGAAAATTCTGTAAACCTTGGTGCCGATCTTACCGGAGGAAAGAAAGAGGGCAATGTGCCTTTTGGAACTTTGGTAACCATAAGTGAATCGCCTTTGCGTTTTGGATTAATTTATACAGGAAGCGATGATGGTATGATTCATGTTACCAAAGATGGCGGTTATTCTTGGACAGCAGTTCATACAAAACTTCCTAAGAATGTACAGGGATTGTATGTGAGCCGGTTAATTGCATCGAAGTATAAAGAAGGAAGAGTGTATGTTTCATTAAACGGATACCGTAACGATCATTTTTCTGCTTATGTTTTTGTGAGTGAAGATTATGGAACAACATGGAAGCAAATTTGTACTGATCTTCCTGCAGAGCCGGTGAATGTGGTGAAAGAAGATCCCAAAGCGGAGAATCTTTTGTACATCGGTACAGATCATGGATTGTATGTATCAGTTGATGGCGGTATAAGTTCAATGGCATGGATGAGCGGTTTACCAAGAGTGGCTGTTCATGATATTGCCATCCAGGAAAGGGAAAATGAAATTGTGCTGGGTACGCATGGCCGCAGTATTTACATTGCATCGCTTACGGAAGTGCAGAAGCTGGCAACAGATAAAACTTATTATGAAAAGAAGAAAGGGGAGTTGAAGTAAGCAGTTAAAACCTCCGGGGTTTGTAAACAAGGTTTGCAAATTCATCAGAGATTGTAAAAACCCCGGAGGTTTGTAAATTTATCCTTTGTGAACTTTGTGCCTTCTTAGTGTCCTTTGTGGTAAAATGTATTTTTGTTTTTAGATGTTCCCTAAATTGAAATACGTAATTTAGTAGAGCAAAATTGTAATTTTTTTATACAAAAATGGAATGAATTCTTTAGTCACTAAAACACCTCTTGCAACTAAAATATGGTTTACCAATGATAAGTTTCATTTATTGTTGGAAGATGGGAGAGAAATAGCTATTCCAATAGAAAGGTTCCCTTCATTAACTAAGGCAACCGAGGCCCAGCGAAATAACTGGCGTTTGATTGGCGATGGTGAAGGTATTCACTGGGCTGATCTGGATGAAGATATTTTGGTGGAAGGTCTTCTGTAAGTCATTTGTACCTCTGTATTTAATAGTTGCAGTTGCCACAGTTTTTCAAATTAAATCATCACCTAAAAAAATAACACATGAAACGTTTAGTTACATTATTGCCCATGTTCATTCTTTTGATTTCAATTACTGCCTGCGGCCAAAATACCAAACCAAGTCCGCCAGCTTCAACGGAATTTAAAGTTGGAACGGCTACTATTAAAATCAGCTATAGTGCACCTTCTGTAAAAGGAAGAGAAATATGGGGCAAATTGGTTCCTTACGACCAGGTATGGCGTACCGGTGCCAATGAAGCCACTACATTTGAAACAGATCAGGATATTAAAGTAGAAGGGCAGGCTTTGCCAAAAGGTAAGTATGCACTGTTCACCATTCCCGGTAAAGATGAGTGGGTGATCATCTTCAATAAAAAAGCAGAACAATGGGGTGCTTTCAGTTACAAACAATCGGATGATGCGTTGAGAGTAAATGTGCGTCCCGGCTTATCCAATGCGTTTAATGAAGTGATGAAGATAGAAGGCAGGGTAGATGGCAGCGTTTCCATTCTATGGGAAAAATTAGAAGTTATTTTTACAGTAAGTCAGTAATTCAAATACCCATCAATGTGTACCATCCCTCCCGATGTTTCGGGAGGGATTTTTCATTCCACAGTTTTTCCACAAAACTCTGCGGCAGGAAATCCCTCTGTTTTTAATAAGTAGTTTGCAGGCTGTATGAAAGATACAAGAACCATTTTGCTTTTAGTAGTATCCCTGTGTTTGGTTGGAACATGGGTTTATCATCTTTACGACAAGAGCAAATATGGAATTGTTCCTCCCGTTGAAATAAAAAAAGATACAACTGCAAATCAAACAGCCATCAATGATTCACTGCGTTTGAAATATGCCGGTACATTACTTCAGCTTGGGTCAACACAAATTGGCAAAGACTCTCTCAACACAGAGCTCACACATAAGATAACAGAGATTGACAGTTTGCGAAATGAAATCAACGCCATCCTTAACATCAATCATATAACTAAGGAAGACCTGAGAAAGGCCGAAGAAAAGATTCAGCAACTTCAACAAAAGATGTTGGCAACCAACAAATCCAACACAGAAACAAAAGCAAACCTTGTAAACAGCAGTACAACTTCTGGCGGAACATCAACACAGGCACCAATAAAAACTACAGCGCCCGATAAGCAGGAAACAGCTCCATCTTATTTAAATGCATTCAACATCAGCTTCAGGGCCATGCAGGCCGATGCTAAAGAACAAAGCACAACCAAAGCCAATGCAGCAGGGTTTTTTATCGTTTCGTGTCAGTTGCAAAATAGTATCGCTTCGTTTACTGATGCGGAAGTATATATGGTATTTACCGATCCCGAAGGCAATGTAATACAGGACGACCAGTGGCAGGCAGGTATGTTTTCATCAAAGAACAGCGGGCGTATCCCTTATACCCGCAAGAATAATTTCATTTATACAAAAGGCGAGGTAAAAAGAATTACAGTCAATTTAAAGCCTGCAGAATTTATACAAGGCACTTACAGTTTGCAGATCTTTCATAATGGATCAAGGATAGGCAAAGCTGATTTGCGGCTGAATTGAGTTGCATTTCATTCAGCTTACTTAATCACATTTTTTTCACAGTTATTTGATCAGCGCTCTGTTTGGGATGAGGTAGCAGATGTTTATATTAACTTTGCAACACCATGCACACAAAAAACATCAGCCAACTCCTTGCGGTCAGTTTCCTTTTTCTTTTTTCATGGGCATTTGGTTTCGCTCAAACAAATACAAAAACAAAATACAGCACACCCAATATCTATGCAGGTATTGAAGTAGGTTCAAAAGGTGTAAAGATGAGCATTCTTGAAATAAAGAAAAATCCGGAGAACGGAAATACATTTACAATTCTCAAAGACACATCTGTAAATACAGATTTTATTTCGTTTACTAAACCAACTTATGATGCCACGCTGAATGGCTTAATGGGGTTGTTCAACTCTGCACTTACCAATTACAAAATTCCCTCCAGGCGCATCTTTACTGTGATCAGCAGCGGCGTAAAGGTTCAGTCAGAAAAAGAAAAAAAAGATGCATGGGTTGAAAACTTTACAAAAGAGTTCAGGGAAAAAATAAAAGAACCCCAGCGAAAAGTGGAAGTTGTGAGTGTAATGCAGGAGGCCCGGCTGTCGCATCTTGGTATTGTTCCAACGGCAAGAAGATACAATACATTTTTGATTGATATTGGAAGCGGTAATACCAAGGGTGGGTTTTTTCCGTATGGGAATGACAGTGAGTTTTATTTATTCCAGTTATCATGGGGAACAAAGAGCACGGCTAATGCTGCAGAGAAAATGTGTGGGGAGGATAAATCACAAACCAACTACAACCGCCAATTAATGCGTGTGGCAGCAGGGGCAGAAAATTCGGAGATCATTTATGCGGTAAATACAAGTGGCAGTTATCCGTTGAGTGATTACGTTGCTTTCAGCGGTGGTATTGCATGGGCAACGGCAACATTAATTTATCCTGAGTTGAATAATAATGCCGTTATACCTGTTACGTATGAAGAGGTGGAGCGATTTGCAAAACGGCTTTCAGAAAATTATTCTTCTTTGTCAGAAGCTTACCTGGTAGGTAAGATGGGCGATGGCAAATGGGACAGGAAAGTTATTTCTTCTGAAATTAAAAGAGTTCATTCTGTTTTTGATCAGCGTTCGTTAATGGCCGGCACTGCGTTGTTGTTACGTATCATGCGCCAGTTTAAATCAGTTACTGAAACCAAACAGTTTTATCTTATTAAAAACGGTCAGGTAGGCTGGGTATCGGCTTATGTAGATCAGTTGGTGGATTAAGGCTGTTTTATCAATCAGTAAAATACAACGAAGACCAGTTGATTTCCCTTCTTTGTTTTACAAGTATTGAATCGGCTGCAATTCTTAACTCCTGTTCAGTAAGGTTGGAAAAGGCTGAACGGTTTGTTTGCATGGTATTGAGTAATTGTATTTCATAGTTAACAGAATCCTTCTTCAATAAAAAACGATCCCAGAAAAAACGCTTCACAGGTTTGTAAACCGGGTGGATATTTCTGATCTCATCACCAATAATATAATAGTAGTCAATATCTGCTAACTGATCATCTGCTGCATCGGTTCTCACAATTTTTGAAATACAGCGGTTATAGAAATGATTGTTATACACATTAAATGAATGGATGAACAGCCAGTTAACAGCTGTTTTATTTGATGTGGTTGAATCGGAACAGATCGTTAACAGCGCCTGTTTGCTGCTGGCATCGTACCACCATTCACGGCAGGATTTGAAATTAAACGACAAACAGAATTGTGCAATAAAAACCGCTGACAGCAATATCCAATAGCTCTTACCTGCAGTTCTGTACTTCTCCTTTAGCCATGAAGCGGACGCAACAAGAAAGCTGAGCAGAATGGGAATATAAAGCGTTGCTTTTCTTCCATCAATATAAAATGTATGCAGCAGATGGCGTTGAGCAATAGTGGCTGCAATTATAATTACTATCAACAGAAGTGAAAGCAGGCTTGCTTTTGCATGAAAGGTTGCAAAGGCATTTTTTTTGTAACGTAAAAAATGCCTGGTGAACAGTAAACAACAAATGCCCGTCAAAAGAATCAGGAAGAAAGTAATGATTTGTGCTGATTGCTCCTGGTCAGTTAAATAAAATGAATGCCCGTACAGCAGATCATTGATGAAACTTTTAAACGAAGTGATCCATTCAGAGGCTCCCCATCTGAATTCATCCTGAGTGCGTAAATAGCTGATGGGCTTGTAAATGAGCAGGGTGAGAAAGATGGCAATGGCGAATGGATATAAATTGATACTCAGTAATGATTTTAAAAGTGATTTTCCATTCTCTTTGCTGAAAAAAAGTACAGTTCCGCAATTCAGCAAAAGCCACAACCCAAGATAAACATTCAGCCAGGTAAAATTGGAGTAAACTGCCAGCGCTGCAAAAATGAAGGAGAGAGATAAATATTTTTTTTCAGCAGAATGAAAATAACCAACCAATAATACAAATGCAGGCAACGTAAATGCATTGGCCATACCGTAACCACGGGCCAGGGAAAAAAAATCGAGGAGGTAAGGAACAGAACAAAGAATGATGATACCTGCAATTCTTACCGGGAAGCTTTTGGTAAGCCGGTTCATATACCAAACAGCAGCAGCAAAATAAAAAACAAACAGTAACACATTTGGCAGACGGATGCTCCATTCCTTCCAGCCAAATAATAATACACTCCATTTCATGAGGATGGAGTTGAGAATATGATTATTTGCTGTATGAAATTGGGTGGGGGCAAACATGATGTCGGCAAGCGGAACAAACACCAGGTCTGTGGTTGCACTTTCATCATGTGTTAGTGACAGAAGAGCAGCACGTTGAACTATATAGAAGAACAGCAGTAAACCAAGTAACAGAATACTTATCGGGTAAATTGTTTTCCGCATACGTGAAGATAACCTGTTTACTAAAGTTGGTGGTTATTTACCAAATTTTTTCTTCAACGCATTCAATGCATCGTTTACACTCATATTGCTTAAGTCTTCTTCTTTCTTTTTAAATCCTGTTCCGTTACTTTTTGGTTTGCCTGTTCTTGCAGGTGCATCCTGTGTTTGTTTAATGGATAAAGCAATACGTTTTCTTACCAGGTCAACTTCCACCACTTTCACCATCACTTTATCATTCAACTTTAATTTTTCTGCAGGATCTGTAATATAGTCGTGTGAAATTTCTGATACATGCACCAGTCCATCCTGCTTTACGCCAATGTCAACAAACGCACCAAAGCGTGTAAGATTGGTTACAATGCCGGGAATTACCATGCCCGGATGAACTTCTTCCATTTTAAAAATATTGGCATACTCAAATACCTGTGCCTCACTGCGGGGATCAAGTCCCGGTTTTACCAATTCTTTTAAAATATCATGGATGGTTAATTCACCAAACTGTTCATTTACATATTTCTTTGATGCAATTTGTTTGATGTTTGTTTCATTGCCGATAAAGTCTTCCACTTTTAATTGCAGATCAGTTGCCATTTTTTCAACTACTGAATATGCTTCAGGATGCACGGCACTTTTATCCAATGCATTTTCACCATCAGGAATACGTAAGAAGCCTGCACATTGTTCAAATGCTTTTTCACCAAGTCTCGGCACTTTCAATAATTGTTTTCGATTTTTAAACCGGCCAATTTCATTTCTGTATTTCACAATATTTTCTGCAATACTGCTGTTGATGCCACTCACATAACCCAGTAAATGTTTACTGGCAGTGTTGAGATTAACGCCTACCTGGTTTACACAACTCACAACTGTTTGATCCAATCGTTCTTTCAAACGCAGTTGATTTACATCATGCTGGTACTGCCCCACACCAATACTCTTGGGATCAATCTTCACCATTTCTGCTAATGGGTCCATTAATCTTCTTCCAATACTTATTGCACCACGAACAGTTATATCCTTATCAGGAAATTCTTCTCTTGCCACTTCGCTTGCACTGTAAACAGAAGCACCATCTTCATTCACTAAAAAGATGGGCAGACCAAGATTTAATTTTTTGATGAACTGTTCCGTTTCTCTTCCTGCTGTTCCATCCCCAATGGCAAATACCTGTGTGTTAAATGCATTCACCAGGTGACGGATGGTATTTTCAGATGAATATATTTTGCCCGGCTCATGGATATAGATGAGATCAGTTGTTTGCAGTTCACCTTTCTCATCTAAGCAAACAATTTTACAACCGGAACGATAGCCCGGATCAATTGCAAGGATGCGTTTACTTCCCAACGGACTGCTCAACAATAGCTGGCGAAGATTTTCAGCAAATACATTGATAGCATCTTCATCGCCTTTTTGTTTTAGCTGCGAACGGAATTCTGTTTCAAGGCTTGGCTGCAATAATCGTTTATATGCATCTTTGATGGCTTTCTTTACATGGGCACTGCTTTCATTCATGCCTTTTACAAATTGTTCTTCCATCAACTCAATTGCAGGTTCTTCTTCCGGCTCAATACTCATTTTTAAAATACTCTCTGTAAATCCACGCAAGATTGCAAGAATGCGGTGCGATGGAATTTTATGCACCGGTTCGCTGAAAGCAAAGTAATCTTTAAACTTTATGCCTTCCGTTTCTTTATCTTTCAGTACAGTGCTTTTTACAAGAGCCCGGTCTTCAAAAAATTTGCGGAGCTTGGCACGAACTGTTGCATCTTCATTCACCTGTTCTGCAATAATATCTCTTGCGCCCTGCAATGCTTCCTCAACAGTTTTTATTTTTTCGTTGATGAAGGTGGCAGCCTGTTCATTAACATTCCTTTCTTTTTGCTCAAGCAGCCAAACAGACAAAGGCTCCAAACCATTTTCTCTTGCTGCTTGCGCTTTTGTTTTGCGTTTGGGTTTGTAGGGGAGATAAATATCTTCCAGTTCATTGAGTGTTGAAACTTTATCCAGGCTTTGCTGAAGTGCTTCCGTCATTTTTCCCTGTTCGGTGATGGTTTTTTCAATGAAGGCTTTCCGCTCAGTAAATTCTTTTAAAAATTTTGATTGATCCTGTATCTGCTGAATGGCAACTTCATCGAGGTTGCCGGTTTTATCTTTCCGGTAACGGGCAATAAAAGGAATGGTTGCACCTTCTTCAAACATCTGCATTACTGCTTCTACCTGCTGCACACGCAGGCTCAACAGGCCTGCAATCTTCAATGAAAAATCAGTCATTGTATCGTTGTCATTTATTTATTTAAAATCAGGGTTGCGAATATAAGGCTGTGGCTGAACAAAAAAAATTTGGAAAAACGGGTAACAGGTAAAAGGAAGGATTGATATACTTATACAACAACAATCTTTCATCATTTAAATTTTTGGTTATGAAAAACTTACTTTTCAAATCAGCACTTCTTGCAGTTTTTTTCATCCTCTTTTCTGTTTCCTGTAAAAAAAATGAAGGAATTAAAAAAGAGTATGTAATACAAATGAAACCTGTTTATTCATCTGTTTCTGAATTTAAACAGGGAATTGTATTAGTGATCAATCAACTCAGGAACAATCACATTTACGCTTACTCAGACACATTGCCCAACGGCAAGCCCGATGTTTACGGTCGCAGGCAACCGCTTGAATATTTTGGCTATCAGATTTTGGAGAAGCTTGATGGCGGCGAGCAGCAGCTTAAAAGCGCAGTGTATGATGTGTTTCATTTTGATGGAGCAACCTTCTCACTCATCTCTTTCATCATGAAAGCGCAGATGGTGGGAGATATCAGCGCTCAAACCATGATCAACATTCTGTCTCAAATTCCATTGCCTCCTTTTGCAGTGGTTGGTTTCCAGGCACCTGAAGCTCCTGTAATACCAATTGCTGTAGTTGATGATTGCTGCGATCATTGCAACCCCTCTATTAAAATTTTGGTTACATGGACGTACAAAGCACCTTGCGGAAATTATGAAAAAGAAACAAGCGGCTATGCTGCAGGCAACACATTAACCAATATGAGTGGTGGTAAAGCGTATCGTTTTGATGCAGAGATTACAGGTTGCGATTGCCCCGGTGGAGTATTAACCAGTACCGTAACAACACCAGCAGGTGCTTCTTATGCAACCGGACCAACAGCAAATGGTGGAGTAATGCTGTTCCCTCAGTCATCAGGCACTTATACCGTTACATTTACTTACAAAGTATGTGGTAAAACAGTAACAAAAACTTTTACCTTATCAATTAAATAGCTTTCGGAATTAAATGTTTAAACCGGCAAGTATAAAACGTTGCCGGTTTTTTAATGCGGAGGTTTTTCGGATTTATTCGTTTGATACAGTCATGGTTTCTTCCGGGTTGAGGGTATGCATTACTTCCTCAATTTTTTCATGTAACAGGGCAGAAGAGTCGGTGACCCAGAAGGGTAGCTCCTGTCCTGCAATCTGCCAGGTAGTTTCTTCTTTCTGCATTTTAAAAATCAGCCGGTTGCCGCGGTCATCCACCACATCCACACTGAACAGGCCTTGCTGAAGACCATAAATTTTTCTGAAATTGAACTCCCTTAAGCGGCCATCAGCTTTCAGGAGCCGTGTAAACTGTACGTTTTTGGATACTTGTAATTTCATGAGATATTGTTTTTTAATTGTTCGGCTGTGGTTTCTTTTCATGTGAATATTGAGATAAATCTGATTGCAAATCCTGTGCTTAAATGTTCATTTGTGGAAAACTTGCAGATATTTTTTAGAAGTTGAAGGCTTCCTGTTTGTGTAAAATCTTCTTAAACCGTGAAAAAATGATGACTGTCAACTACTTTGTTTTATGCTCTGTACCAAACGTTCCTACGGAACGAACACAACAAAAAATCAAATCAATTTGCATCTACCTGCGAAACGTCCCTTCGGGCAATGTCATTAAGTTAAGATAGATAAGCCACAGAGTGGCAGCCTGTTTATAGAAAATAAAACCAAATTCATATAGACTCCGCAGGAGTCACCAAACAAAACAGGCGGCTCCTGTGGAGCCTGATAATTCGATTACAATTTTCTTATAAACAGGATGCTCCTAACGGAGCTTAACTTAATGACATTGCCCTTCGGGGCGACTGACGGGTAGATGTAAATATTCGGGTTAAAATTGTTCTGCAGGAACGTTTGGTGCATTTACAATTATCAATATTCAGTTGCAAAACCAAATAACGGAGAGTTATTAAAAATATCGGACCTTAATTTTTAATGATCCTTACTTCTTTGATCATATCCAGTTCCGGAAATTTTTTCAGGAGGTAGGCATTGCCTTTGAAATATACCGAGTCTGCATACTTCATGGTTTCATTGCCATACTCAGAAAAGAACTGCCGTACCACATCCATTCCGCTGATCACTTTTGCAAAAGGAACAAAACCTTTCACTCCTGCTGCAGTTAGTGTATCATACGTTAAGTTGTTGCGGAGATTGATGAACACAGATGTCTTCCTGGTGTTGGGAGCGCCTCTTGAAAAACATAATGTACTGTCGGTATTGGAACCAATTACGGGTTCATCCTTTAAATTTTTCCCCTGCCAGAAAATGTTTTTTCTTTTATCTTCTGATACACCAAACTGCACTAAATAATCTTTCACCACACGAAAAATGATGGTATTGTTATAATAACCTGTTTTGATCAGTTGATAAAAACGGTCGGCGCCCAATGGCGACCAGTTGCAGTAAACTTCTACTGTGAAGTTCCCTTTGGTTGTGATGAACTCAGCTGTAAATGTATCGGGTGTTTTCAGTTTTAAAACAGCAGCATCGGTTTTAATAAGTTGGGCAACTGCAGTTGAACCCCATAAAATACAGCTAAGCAGAAGGGAGAAAACAAGATTCTTCATGTTGATTGTGTATTGAGTGCTACGCTAACTGAGCTATGCAGTACTTAGTAAAAATAAAATAAAGTCAGGTAATTTCTGAAATAGAACTGTGAGCCTGAAGGCAGCCGGGCATGAATCTCTTTCTCAGCAACTTGTCAGGAGATGTTGCAAGAATGAAAAAACAGGGTAAATATTTTTTGTTTTTTGTAACTTACAGTATAAATAAATGATATGAGCAAAGATGTAAAAGCAAAAATTTACCGGATGCTGGATGATATACAGGATGAAACTGTATTGAACCAGTTGATGGATGATGTTGCCTTTTATGCGTCAAAGAAAGATATTGTTGATGAACTTACTCCTGAGCAGCTTTCAGAATTGAAGGCGGCGATCAAAGAAGCCGATAATGATGAATCCATCAGTTGGGCCGACTTTAAAAAAGAAATGCATGAATGGAGAAAGAAATAATCATTACCAAAAGGTTCCGCAATAATACCCTCCGCATTTATCAATACCTGTTAAAAGAATTTTCTGCCGCAACTGCTTATCAGTTTTTAGCTAAAGCATAAGAACGGATTGAATTGATTGCAAAACATCCAACTATTGGTAAACCTTCGGCAAAAAAAGAAAATATACGTAGTGTTATTTTAACCCCTCATAACCGGGTCTATTACCGGTATCAAGATCATAAAATTGAATTTCTTTGTTTGTTTGATATGAGGAAAGATCCCGGGAAGAAGCCTTACTGAAATTTGGGGTTTTGTATGATACAGGCGGGACGCTTGCACCATTTTGCAAAAAAAAGTCATTGTTTCAAAAAGAAAAGGTGAATGCTTGCATTTAAAACGCAAAATTATTAGCTTAGATGACTTACTCACCGGTATTCCGCCTCCTATGTTACACATCGCTTAGTTTAAAAAGCATCTCTAAACGCAGAAACTTATTGCAAGGGCTCTGTGTATGAAACAATTTCTTAACCTTAAATTTTGTTACATGAAAAAGATGAAAGAAGAACAGGTAACCCCACGTCGTCAATTTTTAACTGCTGTTGCTGCTGGTGCTGCAGCAATTGGCATGGCATCCTTACCATTGAAGATGAATGCTGCACCTTATTTATCAGGTGGTGAAGCAAACACGAATCCTGACAGTCCCGATGAATGGTTTAATCAAATAAAAGGAAAACACCGGATGGTTTTTGATGCCACGCAACCGCATGAAATTTATCCGTTTGCATGGCCCAAAGTATTTCTTATGACCAATGAAGCCACCGGCACATTACCAAAAGACTGCAGCGTGGTTGTGGTGTTAAGGCATACAGCCATTGGCTATGCCATGGAAGATAAATTGTGGGAGAAATATAAATTCGGAGATCTGTTTCATGCAAATGATCCTAAAACAGGGAAAGCATCAACCCGCAATCCATTCTGGCAACCAAAACCAGATGATTTTGTAGTTCCCGGTATTGGCGCTGTGCCACTTGGTATTAACGATTTACAGAAAGAAGGGGTCATGTTCTGTTATTGCCAGGCGGCGTTTACAGTTTATTCAGCCGTTGCAGCAGGTATAATGAAGTTGGATGTGGAAGATGTTCGTAAAGAATGGTCAGCCGGATTATTGCCGGGCATTCAACCCGTTCCTTCAGGTGTATGGGCATTGGGAAGGGCGCAGGAGCATGGATGTGGTTATATTTTCGCAGGATAAGTTTTTAACCCCTGGCCGATGAAGACATTGGCCAGGGAGTAGTAACTTTTAAATATTTTTTTTGCTTCCCTTTTAAACTCAGGAGATTTTCAAATCCAAATGAGAAACCGTAATTATTCATTTTTTAAAAATTTACGGTTATGAAAATTTTTTATCTAAGGTTAAACTCCTCAGCTTTCTTTCTTTTGTTTTTTATTTTCAACAGTATTCATTTTACAGCAAGGGCCGATCTTTTTCCTTTCAGTTTAAGTTATTCCGGTGCAAATGAAGTACCGGCCAATGCATCCCCTGCAACAGGAACAATTGTTGGTGTGTATAATGATGTAAACAATACCATCTTTTATACCATTACCTTCAGTGGATTAACGGACAATACAACTGCTGCGCATTTTCATGCACCGGCTGCCCCCGGTGTTAATGCAGGCGTAACGCTTGCTCATGCAGGATTTCCTGCGGGTGTAACGGCAGGAACTTTTTCAAAGTCGGATGTTTTAACTGATGCACAGGAAACAAACCTGATGGCAGGTTTAATGTATTCCAATATTCACACTGTTGCATTACCGGGTGGTGAAATAAGAGCCCAAATGGTTTTAGGTGCTGCATCATCATTGGTTTATTCATTCAGCAAAACTTACAGCGGTACACAGGAAGTACCTGCAAATGCATCGCCCGGAACAGGAACAATTAAAGGAGTATTCAACAGTATTACCAATACCATTTTTTATACCATTCAATTCAGCGGGTTAACGGACAATACAACTGCTGCGCATTTTCATGCACCGGCTGCCCCCGGTGTTAATGCAGGCGTAACGCTTGCTCATGCAGGATTTCCTGCGGGTGTAACGGCAGGAACTTTTTCAAAGTCTGATGTTTTTACCAATGCCCAGGAAACAAACCTGCTTGCCGGTTTAATGTATTCCAATATTCATACAACAGCTTTTCCGGGTGGTGAAATTCGTGCACAGATTTTCTTTGATGCACCATTTGTTGCACCTGTTCTTACCTGCCCGGCTAACATCACTGCATCAAATGACCCCGGCTTATGTTCAAGATCGGTTTCTTTTGCAGCAAGTGTAACCGGCTCACCTGCACCTGTTGTAACTTATAAAATAGGAACTGCAGTGATTACATCTCCCTATACTTTTCCATTGGGAACTACTACCGTTAATGCAAGTGCAATCAATGGGGGTGGATTTTCTACCTGCTCATTTACTGTTACCGTTAATGATACAGAAGCACCTGTTATCAGTAATCTCACTGTCAGTCCTGATAAGCTGTGGCCTCCCAATCATAAGATGAGAGATGTAGCAGTAAGCTATAGCAGCAGTGATAATTGTCCCGGGCCCATTACTTGTCAGTTACGTGTTTCAAGCAATGAACCGGTTGATGGATTGGGTGATGGCAATACAGCTCCCGATTGGATCGTTGTAAATAATCACCTGGTTAAATTAAGAGCTGAACGATCAGGAACCGGTAATGGAAGAGTTTATACAATAACTGTAAGATGTACCGATCAGTATGGCAATGCAAGAACTGCAACAACCACCGTTAAGGTGCCGCATGATATGTCATCTTCAGCACGAATGAATGGAACAGTGAATGAAGTTGTTCCTGAAGGCAGCCTGGATGTGCAGGTACTCTCCAATCCAAGCCGTAATCATTTTGCACTTTATATTCAATCAGGAAACAGATCTGAAATAATTACTGTAAGATTGTTTGATATGACAGGAAGATTGGTGGATGCAGCAAATAATATTTCAGGAACACAAATACTGAGGATAGGTAACACACTTAAAGCAGGTATTTATTTTGCTGAAATAAGACAGGGTAAAGAGTTCAAACAGGTAAAACTTGTTAAGATGGATTAATGATCTGAAATAATATGTTACAAAAAGGCGGCACTTTTTTGGTGCTGCTTTTTTGCTTTTATGGTTACACTATGTATTCAACAAAAAACCCGTCTCTTTCGAAACGGGTTTATGCTTGCAGCTAAAAGCTTATAGCCTGCTGCTGTATTAATAACGGTAAAGATCTGATTTGAACGGACCATTCTTTGGAATGCCCAAGTACTCACTTTGTTCTGTTGTCAACTCTTCTAACTGAGCTCCCACTTTTGCAAGATGAAGGCGTGCAACTTTTTCATCCAGATGTTTTGGAAGAACATACACTTTGTTTTCATACTTGCTGTGGTTCTGCCACAATTCAATTTGCGCCAACGTTTGGTTGCTGAATGAATTACTCATTACAAAACTTGGATGACCTGTTGCACATCCCAAATTCACCAAACGACCTTCGGCTAATAAGATGATGTCTTTACCATCAATATTATAAAGATCAACCTGTGGTTTAATGGTATCTTTTGTAGTACCGTAGTTTGTATTTAACCAGGCAACATCAATTTCAATATCAAAGTGGCCAATGTTACAAACAATGGCTTTATCCTTCATTGCTTTAAAATGCTCTGCAGTGATGAGATCACGACAACCACTTGCAGTAACAACAATATCTGCTTCTTTTACTGCATCAATCATACGCTTTACTTCAAAACCATCCATTGCAGCTTGCAATGCACAAATAGGATCAATCTCCGTAACAATAACACGGCAGCCTGCACCACGCAAACTCATGGCACTTCCTTTACCCACATCACCATAACCACCAACAACAGCTACTTTACCAGCCATCATTACATCCGTTGCACGACGGATTGCATCAACCAAACTTTCCTGGCAACCGTATTTATTATCGAACTTCGATTTAGTAACGCTGTCGTTTACATTAATAGCAGGCATTGGTAATGTACCTTTCGCCATACGCTCATACAAACGGTGAACACCGGTAGTTGTTTCTTCACTCAAACCTTTGATGCCGGCAATAAGTTCAGAATATTGATCAAGCACCATATTGGTTAAATCACCACCATCATCAAGGATCATATTCAACGGACGCTCAGGTGAACCAAAGAACAATGTTTGTTCAATACACCAATCAGATTCTTCCTGTGTTTGTCCTTTCCATGCAAACACACCAATGCCGGTAGCAGCAATTGCAGCAGCAGCATGATCCTGTGTGGAGAAGATATTACATGAACTCCATTTAACTTCTGCACCTAATGCAGTTAGTGTTTCAATTAATACAGCCGTTTGAATAGTCATGTGCAAACAACCAGCTATACGTGCATCTTTCAGCGGTTGCGTTGGACCGTATTCTGCACGGATGGCCATTAAGCCGGGCATCTCAGCCTCGGCAAGACGAATTTCCTTGCGGCCCCATTCAGCCAGGCTGATATCTTTTACTTTATACTTCAGGTTGAAATCAATTTTGTTTTTTGTAAGAGTTGACATGTGTGATAGTTTAGATTACAAAGGTAATTTTTCAGGATAAAATAATACGAATGTGAATAAATACAGGAAATCATTCTAATTTAGATGTCTGTAAAAGGACAAAAACCTGTTTCACTATGGCAAAAGCGACTAAAACAGAACAAATCACTAAGGAAAAAATTGTACTGGATAAAACCGACCTCAGCATCCTGAGGCTATTGCAACTGAATGCAAGGATGACGGTAAAGGAAATTGCGGATCAGGTGCACCTGAGTACAACGCCTGTTCATGAACGGATCAAATGGCTGGAACGCAGTGGAGTGATTAAACAATATGCTGCGCTCATTGATCATGCAAAAGTGAAAAAAGGTTTGATGGTGATTTGCTATGTTTCATTGAAAGAGCACAGCAAAAATGCCGGTACAAAATTCATTAAGCATATCAATGAACTGAGTGAAGTAATTGAATGTTATAATATTTCAGGTGAGTTTGATTTTATGCTGAAGGTTGTTGCAGAAAACATGGATGATTATTACAACTTTCATGTAAACAAACTTAGCCAGAGTGAAAACATCGGTAATGTGCAGAGCGTGTTTGTAATGGGAGTGTTGAAGCAAACACAGGTGATTGTTTGAAGCCATGTACGATGTTAGATGTACGAAGTAAGAAGTAAGATGTATGATGTACGCACCGTCTGACGTCCTCGTCTGACGGATAATTAGTGCGAAGTGATTTATATTAATTTAAAGATTAAGGAGAAGTATAAATGTTGGATGCTTATTGTCCATTTTCAAATCAGCAATTATAAATTAAACATCTATGTATAACTACGATACTGTTACCGAAGCCATCAATGGTTTAAGGCAAAGAGGTTTTACACTTGATTTTAATTTACAGATCAACTCAGTGCAATGTTTTAACCCGGATATGAATCTTACCCCGGAAGATTTTGAGATCAAAGAAATTTATCGTTTTGAAGGTGATACAGATCCCAATGACGAAGCGATTGTGTATGCCATTGAATCAAAGAGTGGGCATAAAGGTGTGTTTGTAAATGGCTACGGCCCTTCGGCAGATGCAGTGGGGGCGGAGATGATGAAGAAACTGGTGGATCATCATAATGGATGATTATTGCCACTGAGAAACAGAGACACTAAAAAAAACATTTGTGTTTTCTGTGGCAGGTAACAGCAGTATAAACTTTCAGTTTGAATGAAACATTTCCTTTGAAGTCTTCACATGTTCTTTGATTGCTTTTCTTGAAAGCCAGATGGCAACAATAAAAGAAGCTACTGCACCCAGAAATAACAAGCCATCGCTTACAAACTGGTTCACCCAAACATTCTCCTGCAGAAAAAGGAAGAAATCAAAAGTGCCATGAAAAAAGATGGCCCAGAACAAACCTGTGAGCGTGTAAAAACTTCTTTTCTCAGGAATAAATTTTGCTTTACCTACATAATATCCCATAATGATTGCAAAGGTTGCGTGTGCAGGAACAGAAAGAAACATACGCAAAAAGGCAGTGGCCATTCCATGCTGCATCACATAACCGATATTTTCAACAGTGGCAAAACCCATCCCCACCATAACACTATATACAATGCCATCATAAGGTTCATCAAAACTTTTTTTAGGGAACGCATAAAAGCGCAGCATGATGTACTTGCTCCATTCTTCACTCATTCCTACAATTACATAAGTAAAGAAAGCAGTATAAGCAATACCGTTGCCCAACAACTGCTCAACAGGTTTGGCAGTAAATATCTGAATGATGAGAGCAGGTAAAATACTAAGGCATCCCAGCAAAAAACAAACAAGCAGGTTTAAACCGGGTTCACGGTTGAACCGGTCTTTTAAAAAGATGTATAAACTGATGGCAATACCGGGAGCAATGGAAAGGGCGAGCAGCAGCATAATGAATGATTGCTTTAAAGATAATAGTTAGAAATGATTTTATGCAAAGACTTCACTAATTTTCAGGTATCATACGTATGCGATACTCATTAACCCTTATTGGTTTGCTGCTGTTAAGTTTACAAACCAATGCACAGATATTTGGCGGTAACCCGCCTGCGTTAAAATTTTATCAGCTAAATACTGATACGGTTCGCATCATCTTTCCCAAAGCATTGGAAAAAGAAGCAAGGGAAATTGCATGGCTGTCGCATCAGTTGGCAAAGAATGCACCTGCATCATTGGGAAACAAACTCCGCAAGTTTGATGTTGTTCTGCAAAATCAAACAACATCTTCTAATGCGTATGTAGGCCCTGCTCCCTGGCGCAGTGAATATTTTATGATGCCCGATTTGCATAACCTTTCGGCAAGTTCGTTATCATGGCATCAATCATTGCTGGTGCATGAGTTCAGGCATATTGAACAGTTTTCCAATTTCAATAAAAGTATTCCTAAAACATTGGGTGTTTTTTTAGGACAGGAAGGGCAGGCATTGGCAATGGGTGCGGCTGTACCGGATTGGTTTTGGGAAGGCGATGCGGTGTGGCAGGAAACAATGATTACACAGCAGGGCAGAGGAAGGCTTCCTGATTTTTTTAATTCATACCGTTCCCTGTGGCTCGATCATAAAAAATATTCTTATCAAAAATTGCGGAATGGTTCTTACAGGCATTTTGTTCCCAACCATTATGATCTTGGTTATTTATTAGTGAGTTACGGAAGAGAAAAATACGGAACAGATTTCTGGACGAAAGTAACAACTGATGCATTGAATTATAAAGGAGTGTTTTATCCTTTTCAAAGAGCAGTTAAAAAGTATTCGGGAGTTAAGTATAATGAATTTGTAAGCGGCGCCTTTACATACTTTCAGCAAAAGATGAATGTTGATTCATTATCAACTTATCAAACTCTGCAACCAATAACAAGACCATCCAAAAAAAATGTAATCAACTATCAATATCCCTTTGTGCAAAAGGATGGATCATTACTGGCGCTGAAATCAAGCTACAAACAAATACCTGTGTGGATTACGGTTGATGCCGATGGAACACAAAAAAAGTTGAGGGTAAAAGATATTGCTGATGATAATTATTATTCAGGTAAAAATGGCAAGGTTGTTTATACAGCTTACGAACCACACCCCCGCTGGGGCTGGAAAGATTACTCGGTACTGAAGATTTGGAATACGGAAACCAATGAAGTACAAAAGATCAGCAGTAAATCAAGATTGTTCATGCCCGATATTTCTGCTGATGGAAAAACAGTTGTTGCAGTGCAGGTATCAACTGATCAGCAATGGTTTTTGCAGTTGATTGATGCAACACATGAAACACAAAGCGCTTTACCCAATCCCAATCATTATTCTTATACGTATCCAAAGTTTACAGCAGATGGCTCAGCCATTATCAGTGCAGTAAGAAATCAAAATGGAGAAATGGCTTTGCTGCAAACAGATCTGTCAACCAAAGAAGAAACCATTCTGCTTCCGTTTACCAATGCGGCTATTGGCTTTGTTCAGGTTGCAGGCGATACGGTTTTGTTCACTGCTTCACAAAAAGAAGGCGATGTGCTGTTCCTGTTTAACAGGAAGAATAAATCTTTATTTAAAACAGCGCAATTGCCCAATGGAAATTACCAGGCAACCATTGATCAAAAAACAAATTCGTTGGTTTGGAATACATTCAGTACCGAAGGAAGAATGTTGTTGAAGAGATCGTTTAGTGAATTGCATTTGCAAAAAACAGAAAAAATTGAACCGCTGTTTGATCTGTATCTTTCTGCAAAAACATTTTCTTCCTATTCTGATCTGTTGAAAAATGTGCAGCAGCAAACCGGAGAGATCAGTCGGTATAAACCTGCATTTAAACTGTTGAACATTCACAGCTGGCGGCCAACACTTGCCGAACCTGATTATGGAATTACTTTTTTCAGCGAAAATATTTTAAACACCTTTACCGGTGAATACAGTTACAATTATAACCGCAATGAAGGTTATCACCAGGCCACAGCAAATATGATCTATGGCGGATGGTTTCCTTTTGTATCTGTTGGCGCTGCACAAACATGGGGCAGAAAAGACAGGATCAATAATGATACAACCATCACATGGAATCAACTCAATGCAAATGTTGGAGTATCCATTCCTCTTAATCTTACAAGTGGAAGAATGATTAAGAATTTAACGTTTGCTTCATCATTTAATACAGAACAATTAAGTTATACAGGGTTGGCTAAAAATTTTGTACCTGATGAAATGTTTAATTACATCCGTTCATCGGTTCGCTGGGTAAGTCAAAGCCAGCGGGCAAAGCAGCATATTTATCCAAGATGGGCGCAAAGTTTATCATTGCAATACAGGAGAACAGTGAATGGAAAATATGGCAACCAGGTTTTAGCCAATGCAGGCTTGTACTTTCCGGGTATTGCAAAGAATCATCATTTTGTAGTATTGGGTTCATTGTTTGCAAGGGATACAATCAGGGGAAGCAAGTTCACCAACAGTTTTCCGTTTGCAAGAGGTTATAATGCGGTGAATTTTCCACGCATGTGGAGAGTGAGCGCCAACTATCATTTTCCGCTTGCCTATCCTGAATTTGGTATTGCCAATATTGTTTATTTCCAGCGTATAAGAGCAAATTTATTTTATGATTATACAAAGGGAAGAAGTTTGCGTACAGGGAAAATATATCCATTGCAAACAGCAGGAGCAGAAGTTTATTTTGATACAAGAATCTGGAATACATTTCCCGCAAGTTTTGGAATTCGTTACAGTCGTTTGCTGAAGAAGGATTTACTTGAGCCGGGACGAAGTGCAAATCAATTTGAAATTATTCTGCCGGTTGATTTGTTTTAATTGGATAGATACAGGAATGAAACGGATTTGTACGGATTCTTACAGATAAAATATCAGTGATGATAGAACACGGAAATAGTTCAATCTGTTTAATCATATATTTCTTTTCTATGCCCAATATCAATTACAAAGACAGTAAGAATTTTATCTTCAATATTATAAATAACCCGGTAATTCCCTGTTCGGATTCTGTATCCGGGTCGGCCGGTTAGTTTTCTATAACCTGCCGGCCGGGGATTATCAGCCAATTCCTGAATAGCTTTTACAATTCTATTGAAATGAGGAGGAGGGATTTTTCCTAATTGTTTTTGTGCATACCTGTCAATAACAAGCTGGTACATGCTTAACTGCTTTTTCTTTTTGCTTTCAGTTCTTTTACTGCCTTATCGAAAGGAATGAAATGATGTTTTCGTTTCAGAGCTATATCGAATGCTTTAATATCTTCCATTTCTTCAGCAAGTCCAAGCAGTTTTTTATACTGGTTCATCGGAATTTGAACGGCTATTGGTTTTCCTTTTTTATTCAGTACAACCTGTTCTGTCATGCTCATGGAGTTAATGATTGTATTTCAAATTTAGATAAGTTTTTTCTAAAACTAAGGCTCTATTTAAAGGTTCATATTATACTCTTGATTCATTACTTCCCGATTGGCAGGTTCTGCAATAAATAAAACCCTTAACAAAAATCCTGCTGACCCAGCAGGATTTTTGTTGTTTTGACTAAAGACTACCGGCTAACAACTCTTACACTTCTTCTTCCGCATAACTGCTCACGGGTTCACAGGTGCAAATTAAATTTCTGTCGCCGTAAGTATTGTTGATACGGCTTACACTCGGCCAGAATTTATTGAGCGTTACATAATGCAGGGGAAATGCAGCCTGTTGTCTTGTATAACTATGTTTCCATTCATCGGCTGTTACAACAAACTGGGTATGCGGTGCATGCTTCAATGGGTTGTCTGCTTTATCAACTTTGCCTTCTTCAATTTCTTTTATTTCCTGCCTGATGTTTAACAACGCATCACAGAAACGATCCAGTTCCGCTTTGTCTTCGCTTTCTGTTGGTTCAATCATAATTGTTCCTGCAACAGGAAAACTCATGGTTGGTGCATGAAAGCCATAATCCATCAAACGCTTGGCCACATCTTCTGCTTCAATACCGGCTGTGTTTTTAAACGGGCGCAGATCAACAATGAATTCGTGTGCACATGTACCGTTAGCGCCTGTATATAAAATTTCAAAATCTTTTTCCAATCTTACTTTCATATAGTTGGCATTGAGGATGGCGTACTCAGTTGCCTTTTTCAAACCAGCAGCTCCCAGCAAACGGATGTAGGCATAGCTGATAAGAAGGATGGAAGCGGAACCGTAAGGAGCGGCCGATACAGCGCCGAATGCTGAATGCTGAACGCTTAATGCATTTGGCGTTTGGCGTTCTGCGTTCAGCATATGCCCTGGCAGATGTTTCGCTAAATGTGCTTTTACACAAATAGGTCCCATGCCGGGGCCACCGCCACCGTGTGGTATTGCAAATGTTTTATGCAGGTTGAGGTGACAAACATCAGCGCCTATCAATCCCGGTGATGTTAAACCAACCTGTGCATTCATGTTGGCGCCATCCATGTAAACCTTTCCGCCATGCTCATGAATGATTTCGCAAATTTCTCTTACACTTTCTTCAAATATGCCGAATGTACTTGGGTAAGTGATCATGGTGCCCGCAAGATTGGCGCTATGTTGTTCAGCCTTTGCTTTAAAGTCAGCAACATCAATGTAACCATTCTCCAATGCTTTTACCACCACCACTTTCATACCTGCCATTACTGCACTTGCAGGATTGGTGCCGTGTGCCGAAACGGGAATGAGAATGATATTGCGCTGTGCATCGCCGTTAGCCAAATGATAATTACGTATAGCAAGTAACCCTGCATATTCGCCCTGTGCACCACTGTTGGGTTGCAGGCTGCATGCATCAAAACCCGTTATCTCAGAAAGATATGCTGACAGTTCATCAATGATCTGCTGATAACCTTCTGTTTGACTGGCAGGTGCAAAGGGATGAATCCTGCTCCAGTGTGCCCAGCTCAATGGAATCATTTCAGTAGCTGCATTCAACTTCATGGTGCAACTGCCGAGTGAAATCATGGAAGTATTCAACGAAAGATCTTTGTTTTCTAATTGTTTGATGTAACGCATCATCTGGCTTTCACTGTTATGCGTATTGAAGTTGGGATGCGTTAAGAAAGAACTGGTTCTGGCAAGTACAAAAGGGATATGTTGCAATACAACTTCTTCATCAATAGAAAAAAGAACCGGATCAATATCATTTACAAAACAATTGATAAGATTGTAAAGATCTTCGGGGTTTGTTGTTTCATCAACTGAAATGCCAACGGTTTGTTCATTGATGTATCGCAGGTTGATCTGTTGTCTTTCAGCTTTTGCTTTTATGGAAGCAATTTCTTTTACTTTAACGGCTATTGTATCAAAAAAGAAATCACTTTCCAGTTCAAATCCTTTTTCTTTAACAGCGTCTGCAACTGTTTGTGCAAGCAAAGCAACACGCCGTGCTATATTTGTTAAACCATCGGGCCCGTGATAAACCGCATACATAGCTGCCATGTTTGCCAGCAATGCCTGTGCAGTACAAATATTGGAGGTTGCTTTTTCACGTTTTATGTGTTGCTCTCTTGTTTGCAAAGCCATACGCAATGCACGGTTGTTCTGTGTATCAATACTAACACCAATGATACGTCCCGGGATGGAGCGTTTAAATTCATCTTTGGTGGTAAAGAAAGCAGCATGTGGTCCGCCATATCCCAAAGGAACACCAAAGCGCTGTGAAGAGCCAAATGCAACATCAGCGCCTAGTTCACCCGGAGGTGTTAATAAAGTAAGTGCAAGCAAGTCGGTAGCCATTGCCACAAATGCACCTGCATCCTGTACTTTTTTTATGAACTTACGGTAATCTTCAACCGAACCGATATTGTTGGGATATTGCAGTAAAGCGCCGAAATAAGTACTGTCAATTGCTGCGGTTTTATAATCACCAAATACAATTTCAATTCCCAGCGGTGTGCCACGGGTAATCAATACATCTTTTGTTTGAGGGAATATTTCTTCATCCACAAAAAACTTTGCGGCATTAATTACATCTGTTTTGTTTACATGATGAAACAGCATGTTCATGGCTTCGGCTGCTGCAGTTGCTTCATCAAGCAGGGAAGCATTGGCAATGGGCAAAGCGGTTAAATCAGAAATCATGGTTTGGAAGTTGAGTAAACTTTCCAAACGACCCTGCGAAATTTCGGCCTGGTAAGGAGTGTATTGCGTGTACCAGCCCGGGTTTTCAAAAATATTACGAAGGATCACACCGGGTGTGATGGTATCATAATAACCCTGGCCGAGATAATTTTTGTACAATTTATTTCGTAAGGATACTTCTTTGAGATGCTGAAGCAAATCGGCTTCGCTCATAGCATCGGGAACGTTTAGTTTGTTGGGATTGCGGATGGAAGCAGGAACTGTTTTGCTGATCAGTTCTTCCATGTTTTTCAGGCCGGTGGTTTTTAATAATTCCTTCTCAGAGCCGATGGTGCCGATATGGCGCCTGGCAAATTCGTTTTGTTGTGCTTCAAAAAGATTCATATTGTTCAGTTCTTTAATTCTAATTTATCAAAAAAAAATATTGGCTGCATTGGGAAAAGAGCAGGTTGTGTTTTCAGTTGTAAAGCCTCACGGCTGTATTGGGTTGAAAAGACGGGCAAAGTTACGGGCAGAAACCATTCAAATAAACGGCTGTTAGCAGTTGGGGATACTCTGTGAAATCAGTTTTGCTGTTTCAACACAGAGGTTGGGAGGTACAGAGTTGCACAGAGAAGAATTTTACAGTACAACTTCTATCAACTCTGTGTTACTCCCTAACTCAGTATCTCTGTGTTGAACAATTGACGTTCTTTGCAGTATGGCCGAAGATTTATTAATTAACTGGGAGAAAAAAGCAGCAGAGCATCAGAAACAATACAGCCGGTTCCTGAAAAGAGCTGATAAGAATAAAGTACTGAAGCAATTGCCCGATTTGCATAAGGAAGCATTTGAAAAAATTGACTGCCTGCAATGTGCCAATTGCTGCAAGAATTATTCTCCCCGTTTTAAAACACCCGACATCAAACGCATCAGCAAACATTTGCGAATGAAAGAGGGGGTGTTTATTGAAACTCATTTGCGGGTAGATGAGGAAGGCGATTATGTAGTGCGATCAAAACCCTGTCCATTCCTGGGAGCAGATAATTATTGTAGGATTTATGATGTGCGCCCATCTGATTGTGAACGGTTTCCTTATACAGATGAAGATGTGATTTTGAAGAGGCCGCAATTAACGCTGAAGAATTCTACCTTTTGTCCTATCACTTATTTTGTGCTGGAGAAACTGATTGAACAGCAAACGTAACAATAACCCCAACTTTCAAGTTGGGGGTAAAACCAATCAGATGAAGGGCTTTAGCCATGATAAAATTCAGGGCTGAAGCCATGTACTTTTTTTCAGTCCCCCCCCCCCCGACTTGAAAGTCGGGGTTATGAAAATCAGTGTACGGTTCATTACGCTTACTTGTTTGCAGGGTTGCTGAATGTTTCTGCGCTTTTTTCATTTGGTATCTTCCTTAAACTACAATAAAACAAAGCCCCCCGGTTTCAACGGGAGGCTTTTGTATAAAACAGAAAGTTGAGTTTATCTTACGTTTGTTCCTGTTGCGGGGATATTAAACAGCGAAACAACCTGGGCATAACTCATGCTCCTGATCTGTTGAATTGAATACCCTGCAGCCGGGCCACTTGTAAAACGGCCGCCGGAAACGCCGCCGGGAATAAGAATGTAGCGAAATTCCCAACCGCTGGAAGCAAAACCACTTGCATTTCCTGTTGACAGATTGTTCCAATAGTAAATGATTTTACCTGGTTGTAACAGAAAATTTTGTTGCATAGTGGAGCCGCCGAAGAAAAAGGTCCAGGGTAATAATTGTGGGTCTGTAAATCCGGCTGCTTTAATATAACTTAATGTTAATCCCTGGTCAATTAAACTTGCTGTAACTCCCGGAGCAGATTTAACTGCTCTGGAAACAGTACCTACAAAAGCCAAAGCAGTATCTCCCCAGGATGGTGAAAATGTAGCATCACCAAACCAGCTTGAATAAATAACATTTGCAGTACCTGCCGGGCCTTGTGGGCCTTGTGGGCCTTGTGGGCCTACCGGGCCTTGAGGACCGGTTGCACCAGTAGCACCAGTTGCGCCAGTAGCACCGGTTGCGCCGGTAGCACCAGTAGCGCCTTGAGGACCGGTTGCGCCAGTAGCACCTGTATTACCAGTTATGCCTTGAAATCCGTTTGGTCCCTGTGGGCCAACAGGGCCGGTATCCCCTTTACAGGCATGCAGGAAAAGAGAGCCAGCTAATACAATAGCTGATAAAGTAATGAGCCTTTTCATGTTCTTCTTTTTTGATTATGAATGATAAAAAATTGCAGAGTTTCAAATGGAGTTTCAGGGAGATAGTGGATTTATCTTAAAAAGGGATAAGCGTGCGGCTAAAGTAAATATGATTATCCACAGAAACAAATAAATAGACCAAAAAAAAACATATAACCCATAAAGTAGTAGTTGAGTAAATAATGTGATTACCATTTCTCTTTCATTATGATGTATCATCACCAGGGTTAAAAAAAAAATTCTCATAAAAGAATTAATTTCTATTTTCAACAGACGAACACAAAAAAAACAAGTATGAAATGCCCCTCCCGCCAAAAAAGCGGGACAAACCCAGATGATTATTTCATGGGCATACTTTGTGGCAAAAAAACAATACAAAATAAACACATGAAAAAATTATTGTCAGCAATTATCCTGTTATCTGCATTTACAACTTATGGGCAGTTTACAAAAGGAACAAGAACTGTAGGGATAAATATTTCCAGTATTGGTTTTTCTGCATTGAATTCTACTTTTTATGTGGAACAGATCGGCACTTCAAGTAACAGTAATAATTCTCTTAACCTATCTATTACACCATCAATGGGATGGTTTATAAAAGAAAATGTACTGGTGGGTGGAAACATGAGTGTGAATTTCAATAACTCAAAATATACCGCCGGTAACAATGTTGAACGAAAAGGTAATTCTTTCACAATTGGCTTGGGTGGGTTTGGAAGATATTATTTAGGTACCACGGGTTTTATGCCCTACCTGCAGGCAACCGCAGGCGTTTCCTTCGGATCTGGCAAAAACACATGGGATGAAAGTTATCCAACTTATTCAGAAAAAGGGGAGGCAAACCAGAAAGGAATTTTTAATATCAATGCAGGATTGGGCGCAGGGTTAACAAAGATGGTTAATAAAAATGTTGGTATTGACCTGGGGATAGGGTATGCCTATACAAATGCCAGTTATGATTACTCTTATGTAACAAACATTCAGTACAACAATCCATCTTCGAGTGAAACAAGAAAAAGTGATTACAGGTATAAAGGTTCAAACCACGGTGTGAATTTTTCAGTAGGTTTTCTGGTGTTTCTTGATCCTAAAACAAAAAAATAAGAGTATATGAAATGGATAACAAGAATTTCAGCAGCTATCTTCTTACTGGTTGTTGTTTCTTCCTGTACTAAAGGCCTTTTCTTCGATGGTAAAAAAGTACAGCCGGTGATGATTATTGACATGGGTGATATGTATTCAACGTACAACATGACAAATGCAGAAAAGGAAGAAGTGAGCAGGCAATTAAATAATAAAGCCCTGCTTGATGAAATTATCCGCTATTCAAAAGAAACGATGTGGCCCGATGCGGTTAATACATTAGATGAAAGATTGAACAGCCGTGTAACCATGATGAAGTATCGCTTTTACAAAGTGGCAACATTGGGGAATAAAACCATTGTTACAATTCCTCAAAATAAAAACAAGCACATGCCCCCGGGTTTTATTCCCGGTGGGCCCATGTATATGATTTTTGTTACTACGGCAGTAGTGGTTAAAAAATAATGCTGTTTAATTTTTTTAGGAGGCTGTTTCAAAGGTTGATAGAAAGGGAACACAACGAACCACAAAGAATGACACGAAGAACACAACGTATTGATTATGAAAAATAACTTCTTCGTGTCCTTTGTGTTACTTACTACTTTTGAAACAGCCTCTTTTATTGCACATCGGCAAAAACGAAAAACCATGCTTTTTAAAGCGGGGTTTGGCCAATGAATGATCATTAATCATTAAACCTTATCATCTTGCAAATAAATTGAACTGCTTTTAAAAAGGTTGCAACTTTTTAAAAAATGAAAATGAGGTGGAAATGCTGAAAGCATAAAATGATTTTTTTCAGGCATAAAAAAACCTCTTCCGGTAAAGGAAGAGGTGCTAATCAGTTATCATTAACCATTAAACCTTATCATCACTGGCAAAATAGAAATTTTTTCGGAATTATTGCTGAAACGATGAACATTCTTATTTCCATCCGGGCTTGAAATTTCTTGCATAATCATCAAATGAAATTTTTCCATACTTGTTTTCACCAAAATACCTGGTGATCATTTCCATTTCTTTCACTTCAAGCATACCGGCAATTGCCTGCGGATCACTTTCGTCAACAGGTAATATAACCGTTGTGGGATAAGCCAGTTCACCTTTGGTGAAGGCAAGCGCTATTTCATGTGTTTTATAAGCGCTGTTGAAACTGTATATTTTTCCTTTCCAGGTAATATCATTTTTGGTTTCAGCATTCAGTTTAACCGTATAGAATTTCTGATTGAGGTATTTGATGAGATCCTGGTTTGTGTAGGTTTTGCGATCCATTACTTTGCACCAGCCGCACCAGTCGGTGTACAAATCAACGAGGATGGGCCTTGGTTCCTGTTTTAATTTTTTTTCAGCTTCTTCCAATGTAATCCATTGCAAACGCTCTTTTGAAGTGTTTTGCTGAAAAGAGGAAAAACTAATGACAATAAACAGGATAATGGATAAAAAGGAAACCTTTTGCATAGTATTTTTGTTGCTTGTACAAATTTAAACGTTTTACCGTGCATAAAATTGTGATTTGCATTACCGGCGCCAGTGGTTCTATCTATTCAAAACTTCTGCTGAAAAAGCTTTCAACAGTAAAAGACCAATGGACTGACGTGGCAGTAGTGATGACCGATAATGCCAAAGAAGTATGGAAAATCGAGCTGGGTGATGACGGGTATGATCATCTTCCGTTTAAAGTTTATGCTACCAATGATTTCTCAGCACCTTTTGCATCGGGCTCGGGGCAGTATCATACCATGATCATTATTCCATGCTCCATGGGTACCCTGGGACGAATTGCATCCGGTATTTCCAATGATCTTATCACCAGGGCCGCCGATGTAATTTTAAAAGAAAGAAGAAAACTGATTTGTGTGGTAAGAGATACACCTTACAACCTTATTCATATCCGTAATATGGAAACGGTAACATTGGCAGGTGGAATTATTTGCCCGGCCACACCTTCTTTTTACAGCAAACCGCAAACTATTGAAGAAGTAGCAGGAACGGTTGTTGACCGTGTACTTGATCTTGCCGGGATTGATGTGAAACCATTTCGTTGGGGTGAATAAAAAATGTATGATGTAAACGATTGACCATTCACTATTGATTTTAATATTCCAGCTTTTGTAAGCTTGGCGCTTTAAACCAGGTTGCAATTACAACTGCAATCGTCATGCAACCGCCAAATACAACAGAGGGTACAACACCCATCAACCGTGCAACAACTCCGCTTTCAAACTGACCCAGTTCATTACTGGAGTTGATGAACATACTGTTTACACTCATCACCCTTCCTCTTAATTCATCAGGAGTTTTTAATTGAAGTATGGTGCCACGCACTACAATGCTGATGCCATCCAGCAGGCCTGCCATAAACAAAGCGGCAAACGACAACCAGAACAGTTGGGATAAACCAAAAATAATAATGCTGATTCCAAAACCTGCAACAGCATACATCAATACTTTTCCCTGCTGTTTGCGTAGCGGGAACACTGTTAGTAAGATTACAATAAGTATGGCACCAAAATCGGCAGCCGCATTCAGCCAGCCAAAACCAATAGGCCCCACCTTTAAAATATCTTTTGCAAATACAGGAACCATTGCCACAGCGCCGCCAAACAAAACTGCAAAAAGATCAAGCACCAGCGCTCCCAAAACTTCTTTGGTTTTATATACAAAGCGAATTCCTTCTTTTACACTTTCCCATGTTTTCTTTTCTGCTTGCGGAGGAGCAGGTTTGCTGGCAATAGTATTGAAAATGAGCAAGGCCAATGCTGTCAATAAGATGGTGGCAGTAAGTGTACCGGTAATACCAAATCCTGCAATTAAAAATCCGGCAAGCGAATGGCCCGTAACAGAAGCAGTGAGCCATGTGCCCTGGCTCCAGGTAACGGCATTGGCTAAAATATCTTTTGGCACAAGTTGTGAAATGATGGCCCCAAATGAAGGGCCGCTGAATGCACGGATAATACCTGTAATGAAAATGATGAGATAAACCAGGTAAATAACAGTTGATTTTCCAAACTGATGCATAAAGAAAGCAGTAGATATAAACAGCAGCATCGCAACACATATACCGTAAAATAAAGCGGAACGGATGACCATTTTTTTCCGGTCGCTTATATCTACAACATGCCCGGCATATAAGGCCATGCTCACTGCAGGAATCACTTCGGCTAAACCAATTAAACCCAGGGCTAAAGGATCGCCTGTAAGTTCATACATCCACCAGCCCACCAGCGTTCCCATCATGCGTAACCCCATGATGAATAAAAATCTTGCAATGGCAAAATTTCTGAACTCGGTAACACGAACGGCAATGAACGGATCTGTAGTTAGTTGGTTGGCCACCGGGCAAATCTAAGAACAATCTTTTGATGTAAGATGTAAGAGGCAGGAAGTAAGAAGTACGAAGTAAGACATAAGATATAAGCATATCGTTCACCATTCACAACTCACCACTCATTACGGCAGTGTGAGATAATGCTGCCCGGTTTCGTAATCTTTTTCAAGAGCATCAATAATTGTTTGCAGATGTGTTGCATTGCTTAAGAAATCTGCATTACTGGTATCAATAAATAAGGTTTTTACATTGTGCTGTTTGATGTATTGGGTATAGGTTTCCTGGATGCTAAACAGGTAATCATCACCTATCTGCTGCTCATAACTTCGGTTCCTTTTTTTTATGTTTTGCTGCAGCTTGGCTACCGGTGCATGGAGGTAGATCAACAGATCGGGTTGCACCAACTGCTGGTGAATAATATCAAACAGGCTTTGATACAACCGGAATTCATCAACCGGCAAATTCACTTTGGCAAACAGCAAACATTTGGTGAACAGGTAATCAGAAATGGTAACAGAGTTAAACAGGTCCTGCGTGTGCAGCAGATCTTTCAACTGTTTGTAACGCTCGGCCATAAAAAACAATTCAAGCGGAAAAGCAAACTGCTGCGGGTTTTCATAAAACTTGGGCAGAAAAGGATTGTCGGCAAATTCTTCCAATATCAACCTTGCGTTGAAATGTTTGCTTAGCAAATGTGCCAGTGTGGTTTTGCCGGCGCCAATATTTCCTTCTATGGTAATGAAATGGTAGTTCATTTAATTGTAAGTGGTGAGTGGTGAGTTGTGAATGGTGAATGGAATACTCTGAACAATGAACACCCAACGTTAAACCTTATACCTTCAACTTTCAACCTTCTTTTGGCAGCAAATTAAAGCATGCTGCGAAATAGAAAAATGAATTTGTACAGTTTGTGGAAAAGTAAATCTTAAACTTTTTTCACAGCAAGTACATCAGCACATTCTTTCAGCAAAGTGCTCACAGTTTTTTTATAAACGGGATGAATTTTGCGGGGCGATAATTCAATTAACGGAACCAGCACAAACTTCCTGTCCTGTATGGCAGGGTGGGGAAGTGTTACAACCGGCGAATGATAAACCAGCTCATTATAAAACAAAATATCAAGGTCAATGGTACGTGGGCCGTACTTTTCAGTTCGTATTCTGCCAAGTCCTGTTTCAATGCGTAGCAGGGTTTTCATCAATTCATCGGGCGAAAGTTTTGTATAAATTACGATGACCAGGTTGAGAAAAGCTGCCTGTTTTGTATTACCCCATGCGGCTGTTTCATAAACCGATGATTCTTTTAAAAGCCTGCCACAGTGTTCACCAATTTCCTTTTTTGCTTTACTTAGAAATTGTTTGCGCTGTCCCTTGTTACTGCCCAATAGTATATATGCTTTATGAATTGGCATGCTGTAAAAGTAGGGTGAAAAAGTTTTTTCAATCAAACCCATAAACAAATAGCTTTGCGCCATGAGTAAACCTTACAGCCAGTGGAGAGCTATGCTGGCTATTACAAGAGCAAGTTTAAGAGCAATCTTCCGCAGCCCGAGTGCCGTTGTTTTCAGTTTTGCTTTTCCGCTGATTTTTATTCTGGTGTTTGGATTTATTGGTGGCGGAAGCCCTACCGTACGGATTGGTTTTACTCCAACAACCGATACAACACAGAACAATGCCGTTTATCAATTGCTGATAAAATATAAAACCATCCGCATTGTTGAAAAGAATGAAGCTGAATTAAAAAGTGATTTGTCCAAAGGACGGGTTACCGCTATCCTTGATATTCAGCCAACTAAAAACGGTCAGCTTCCTTTTTATACTATCAGTATTCAAACTTCCACTGCAAGTGTAGATAAGCTGGCCATGCTGCAATCAACCCTGAAAGATATTATTGTAAATATTGATCGCAGAACTGCTCCCAATGCTCCTACCTATGCAAGTATTGATTTGCCGCCACCACTGCCGGGAAGAGTTTATCGCACAATTGATTTTATTTTACCGGGTCAGCTTGGTTTTTCATTACTGGCAGCCGGTGTATTTGGTGTGGCATTCCTGTTTTTTAATTTACGCCAAACACTGGTGCTGAAGCGTTTTTTTGCAACACCCGTTCAACGAAAGTTTATTTTGTTTGGTGAAGCAATCAGCCGTGTGCTGTTTCAATTAATTACAGCGGTTGTTATTTTACTAATCGGGCATTTTGTTTTTAAGTTTACCCTCGTTCATGGCGCAGTAACATTTATTGAATTGCTGGTGCTGAGTATAATTGGTTTGATTGTATTTATGGGTTTTGGATTTATTGTAAGCGGCTTGGCAAAAAACGAAAGCAGCATTCCTCCGTTTGCCAATTTAATAACCATGCCGCAATTTTTGCTGGCCGGCACTTTTTTTCCCATTGATACATTTCCCAAATGGCTGCAACCGTTTTGCAGAATATTACCACTTACACATTTGAATGATGCCATGCGGAGTGTTGCATTTGAAGGAAGTCATTTGATTGATTGCAGTAAGCAACTGGCAATTCTTGGGTTATGGGGAGTAGGGGTGTATATCGTTGCCGTTAAAGTGTTTAAATGGGAGTGAGGAGTGAGGTACGATGGATGAATTTTGAAGTACGATGGATGAATTTTGAAGTACGATGTATGAAGCTCAAGGTAAATGACTTTCTCATTCCTCATTTTTAATTCTTTATTTTTCATTTTCTTTTTATGCGTTTCGTAAAAATGTTTTTATTTGTTTTGATTGGATTGTTTGCAGTGATAACAATCATTGGCTTGTTCATTCCATCATCTGTAAAAATTTCAAGGGGTGTCATCATCAATGCTGATAGTGTGAAGGTGCACAATGAATTAAGTGATGTAAAAAACTGGAACCAATGGCTGCCGTGGATCACTGCTGATAATGGCGCTATTGTTCAGCTTTCTCCTGTTACCAATGCGCCCGGTTCCTTTTTTAAATGGCAGGGGTTGAAATATAAAAGTGCAGGTACAATTACATTGCAACAGATCAACCCCGATATGATTACCATGTTATACCATTTGAAAGATATGAATGATGCAGAGGGTGGATTTCGCCTCCGGTCAACCGGTGCTGTAAAGCAGGATACAGAAGTACAATGGTTTATGGAATACAAATTGAAATGGTATCCCTGGGAAAGGTTTTATGGTATTTTTTTAGATCATATCATTGGCCCTGCATTTGATAAAGGCCTTGAGCAATTGAAAACTTATACCGAAGAAAAAACGATAACTGCTTCCTGACAATTTTTATTACCACGGGAAACTGATCTTTCCCATTGTAACAGAAGGAATACCCATCAGTTCATTACTGAATTGGATCTTTCCCCCGGCAATACATTCATTGGCTAAAATGGCAAACAGCACTGCTTCTTTTGCATCGGGGTGAATACCCAGCTCAGTTGTTAAGTGTACAAAAATACCCGGCAACAATGTTTTGATATGTTGCATCAGCAAAGGATTGTGCATGCCACCACCGCTAACGTACAAATGAAATTTACTTTGATCTGGCATTATTTTTTTAATAGCTGTTGCAATGGTTTGTGCAGAAAATAAATTGAGCGTTGCCATTGTATCAAACACATTCAGTTCTTTTGAACCTGCTTTTTCTTTTGCCTGTTGCAGGTACTGCAGGTTAAATAATTCTGGTCCGGTTGTTTTTGGAAATGGTTGCTCAAAAAAGGAATGATCTTTCAATGCGTTTAATAAGGATTCATCTACTTGTCCCTGTCTGGCAACAACAGCATCATTATCAAAATATTTTCCGGGGTAATGTTGTTGCATCAATGCATCCATTATTGTATTTCCGGGTCCGGTATCTGTACAGAAGATTTTATTTGCATCCAGGGAACCCGGCAGATACGTAAAGTTGGCAATGCCGCCCATGTTGAGCATGATGCGGTCTTCACCCAGTTGCGAAAAAATAAGGTAATCGCCATATACTGCAAGGGGAGCGCCTTCACCACCTGCTGCAATATGCTTTTGTCTGAAATCGCTGATGGTGATAATACCTGTTGCAACGGCTAAGTGATCACTGTCGCCAATCTGTAAAGTTGCATTGCCGAATTTTTCCTGTTGATGCAGCGCTTTGGGTGCATGATAAACTGTTTGACCATGACTGGCTATCAGATCAATTTCTTCATTGGCAATATTTCTCTTTTTTAAAAAAGTATTGATCATTGCAGCTTGTTGCAACGCCACCCATGGATGCAGCAGACAGAGTTTTTCAAAATCAACTACTTTCTTTGCAAAGACAGTTTTAATCTCAGCTTTAAAATGGGGGTGGTAGGGAATGGTTTCAAAATCATTTAATTTAATTCTGGTGTTATAACCATCGCCACGAATACTGCAAAGAGCAATATCCAACCCATCAACAGAAGTACCACTCATTAAACCAATGATTTTTCGCTCTTTTTTTTGTGCAATAGAGAAAAGCGAAGAAAGATTTTTGTTCATAATATTAGAATTAGGGAATACTTAGATTATGCCTGTTTTTAAATTAATATTGCTGTTTTGTGCATGTTAATAATAAAAATAGTGCATTTATTTGCAGGTATTGAAAACTTTTGTAATTTTCATTTGTCAAAGCAATAACGATCTGCAACCAAAATAGCCATGCTTAAGCAAGAAAGACAAGCTTTTATTGTTCACCAGGTAAACCTGCATAACAGGGTTTTATCCTCTGATTTAAGTGAGCAGATCAAGGTATCAGAAGATACGATCCGCAGAGATTTGCAAGAGCTGGCAGATAAAGGCAAGATGATCAAAGTTCATGGAGGCGCTTTATCAAAATCCTTCAGCAGTTCCATCAATTCTTCCAAGGTATATTCCATTGATGCTAAAAAAACGATTGCTCAGAAAGCTGCTGCTTTAATCAAAGATGGCATGTTTGTTCTCAGCAGCGGGGGAACTACTATCATTGAAATGGCAAAAGCGTTGCCCGAAAGCCTGCATGCAACTTTTATTACAGGTAGTTTACCGGCAGCACTGGAATACGTTCATCATCCCAATATTGAAGTGATTTTTATTGGCGATAAGCTTTCAAAAAGTTCTCAGATAACAGTTGGCGCAGAAGCTATTTCAAAGATCAGGCAATTCAAAGCCGACTTCTGCTTTCTTGGCATTAATGCATTGGATATAGAACATGGTTTAACAGATAATGACTGGGATGTGGTGCAGGTAAAACGTGCTATGATTGAATCATCAATAAAAGTTGTTGCATTATCCATTGCTGAAAAGATCAACAGCTCTCAAAATATCCAGATATGTAAAGCAAGCGAACTGGATGTGCTTATTACTGAACTTACACCCGATGAAAAAATATTTCAACCTTATAAAAATACTGGGATTGAAATTTTATAAAAAGTGTAAACCAATTTCTCAAACATAAAAACTGCAAAATGAAAAAAAGGGTTCAAACAATCACTGGCAGTTGGAGACTTGTGTACTTATTAACCACGATGATCTTTCTTTCATCATGGGTAAGTGCACAGGTAACCATCTCCGGTAAAGTAACAGCAGCCGGTAATGTGGCTGTTTCCAATGTTTCTGTTGTTCTCAGCAATACCAGTTATGGTACAACAACAGATGCAACCGGCGCCTATTCCATCAGCGCCAACCTGAAGCCGGGTAAATACACACTTGAATTTTCAGGGGTTGGACTTAAATCAAAAACTGCAGACATTAATGTTGCAGGTGGTACAAACAGTTATACTTCTGATGTATCATTGGCCGATGATGTTTTAGGTTTGGATGAAGTAGTAGTGACCGGCACCAGCCAGGGCACTACTAAAAAGCAATTGGGAAGTTATGTGAGTACAGTAAAAGGTGATCAGTTAACAAGAGGCGGTTCCGGTAATGTGCTGGCTGCTCTTCAGGGTAAAACTGCGGGTGCACAGATTATACAAAACTCGGGCGACCCGGCTGGTGGAATATCAGTTCGTTTGAGAGGTATCAGTTCTATCAACAGTTCTTCTGAACCATTATATATTGTTGATGGCATTATCGTTAATAATTCAACTACCCGTGTTACCAATACTTCAGGTAATTATGATGGCCAGAATTTTGTTGGCAACATCGGACAAAACCGTTTGGCAGATATAAATCCTGCCGATATTGAAAGAATAGAAGTATTAAACGGTGCTGCAGCTGCGGCAATTTACGGATCCAGAGCTAATGCAGGCGTAGTACAAATCTTTACAAAAAGAGGAAGTTCGGGAGCTCCCATCGTTAGTTTTAGTTCTAACGTAATAGTAAGCCAGCTTCGCAAAAGTGTAGAAGTAAACCGTGCACCTACAAAATTTGGTAATGCACCCGATGGCCCTACTGCTCAAACTCAGGATATACTTACACTTGCCTGGACAAACACAACTCCGGTTACCCGTTATGATTATAATGATTATATTTTTCAAACAGGAATCGGAACTGACAATACTGTATCTGTAAGCGGGGGAAAAGATAAAACCAAGTATTACACATCAGCTTCTTATTTCTTTAATGAAGGCATTATCAAAAATACTGATTTCAGAAGATTCAGTTTCCGCAGCAATATTGACCAGGCAATTAATGATAAACTGAGTTTTACCCTGGGATTAAATTATATCAACAGCGCTTCCAATGAAAAGCCGGATGGCAATTCTTTTTTCTCACCGCTAAATTCCATTAATATCATTGGTAATTTTCATGATATTCAGGCCCGTGATGCGTTAGGGAATATTAAAGTAATTGGTGAAAGGCAACGGGTAAATCCTGTTTCTGTAATTGAAGAAATTAAGCAAAGGCAGCAAACAAGCCGTATTCTTGCAGCAACAGGGTTAAAATGGAAACCAATCAGAAATTTATCTTTTGACTATACGCTTGGAATAGATAATTACTCTCAAGATGGTAAAACATTAATACCTCCTTTTCCTTATCCTGTTAACACCGCATTTTTTGGCGGAGGATTATCATTAGATCCTGCACAAAACGGGTATGCCAGCACAGCTGCCAATAATTACTTTCAGATCAATAATGAAATCAATGCTACTTACCAGGCAAGGATTAATGATAATCTGAGTTCAACAACACAGGTAGGTTATTCCATTCAATATGAAAAATCAAGTTACAGTTTATTGCAAGGCAGAGGGCTACCACCAATTATAGAAACAGTTTCAGGAGCAAGTACTGCTTTGCCGGGAATAGATAGCAGAGGTGAATTATCTATCTCAGGTGCCTATCTGCAGCAAAATTTAAAATTCAAAAATCATTTATTTGTAACGGGTGCAGTGAGAGTAGATGGATCTTCTGTTTTCGGTCAAAATGAACGCAACCAGGTTTATTTTAAAGGAAGCGGAAGTTATATTCTCTCCGAAACTGATTTTTGGGAAAAATCAAGCATATCAAAATGGTGGGATCTGTTGAAAGTAAGAATGGCTTATGGTGAATCGGGCAACCTTACCGGTATAGGACCTTATGACCGTTTTAATTCTTATTCAAGTATTGGTTTCCTTGGAAGAACTTCTTTCTTTTCCAGCTCAACATTGGCTAACACAAATGTAAAGCCGGAAAGACAAAGTGAAATTGAATTTGGTACCGATCTGGGTTTTCTGAAGAACCGTGTTGGTGTTCAGTTTAATTATTACGTAAAGAAAGTAAAAGATCTGCTTATTAACAGAGTAATTGCGCCAACAACTGGCTTCTCAAGCCTGTTGGATAATTTTGGTTCACTTGAAAATAAAGGGTTTGAATTGGTATTAAATCTTGGAGTAGTCAGGAAAAAAGATTTCCGCTGGGATGTGACCGGTATATTCAACCGAAACCGGAATAAAGCAGTTAAAATAGGACAGGCTTTAACGTTATTAAGTACAAATGGAGGAGCTCCGGTTGCTATATTGGAAGGTCAGCCCATTGGTGTTTTTTACGGAACTTTCTTTGCAACAGATGCAAGCGGCAACCAGATAAAGAATTCAAGCGGCATCCCTGTTACAGAAAGAGGAGTTCAGAATGGTCCGTTGTCTTATACAACTCAAAGAGATGCAAACGGCCAGCCAGCAGGAACAGTTTTACGCAAAGTGATTGGAGATCCCAATCCTGATTATACAGCAAGTCTTGTAAATGAATTAAGTTATAAAAGATTAAGTCTTCGTTTTCAATTTGATGCCGTACAGGGTGTGGATGTGTTTAATGCCGATTGGAGAACAAGGCAGGGTGTTGGTAACGGCAAAGTTGCAGAACAGGAACATAAAGGGCAAATTCCAAGAGGATATATTCTGGGTGTTTATGGAATTGAACAATGGCGCATTGATGATGGTTCATTTGTAAAATTGCGTGAACTTTCTTTCAGCTATAATTTTGGAAAAGTTAAGAATGTATTCAGTGGTCTCGTTGTTTCACTAAGCGGAAGAAACCTCATTTCATTCGACAATTATAAAGGGTATGATCCTGAAGTGAATGCCGGAGGCCAAAGTACCATCTTAAGGGGAATTGACTTTGGCGCTGTTCCTATTCCACGCACATTCAATTTTGGTATCCAGGCTAAGTTTTAATTCTAAAATCTGAAAATTATGTCATCAAATAGTATAAATAAAAGTTGGATGATACTTGCTGTTACAGCACTTATCCTCTCATCCTGTAAAAAGGATTTCAGTGATCCCAACAGAGCACCAAGTGATAAAATATTAGCATCCGACAGGGGGTTAACCGGCGTAAGTGTTGGGTTACAAAGGGTTTACTCATTAGGTCGTGCAAGTTCTTTGTATAATGTTGTTTCCACCAATGGATTTGTAACCAAAGAGCTTCGTCTTTTGAACCAGGGCAATCTGCCCGAGTTTCAGTTAAGTACCGGAGGAACAGCAGTGGATGGTACTAATACCATGCTGACAGGATTATGGACAAGCAGTAATAAAATTATTTATGATGCTGATCTTATAATTGATGGTGCGGCAAATTTATCGGATAAAAGTATTGCCAGCGGATTGATTGGTTATGCTTCCATTTTTAAAGCATTATCAATCGGGAACATGGCTATGTTTTGGGAACAGGTACCCGCTGGTACTGGAACGAATGTTACATTTATAACAAGAGTCAGTGGTTTTGCAAAAGCAGTTACGGTTATTGATAATGCTTTGACTTTTATGGCTGCAAATCCTATCAGTGTTTCATTTGCAGGTAAAATTCCTGCAGGTATTGATATCGTCAATACATTGAATGCATTGAAAGCAAGATATTCATTATTCGCCGGCAATTATACGCAGGCATTGGCTGCTGCAAATCTTGTTGATCTTACAAAAAAATCAACCATGAATTTTGAAGCGGCAAATCCTAATCCTGTTTATGATGTAGCCGGTTCTAATTTTAATGTGTATCAACCTATTGATTCTACAATGGGATTAACAGGCAGTCTGCAACCCGATCTTTCGGATAAAAGAGTTCCATTTTATATGGTGTTAAGCGGAGCTTCTGCATCCAGGTTTTTAATGAAAGGTTTTGCAGCTCTTACAACATCTGCTTATCCTGTTTATTATCCGGGTGAAATAACATTGATCAAAGCTGAATGTTATGCCCGTCAATCTACACCTGATCTTGTAAATGCATTGATTGAGCTGAACAAAATTGTAACAAAGAAAGCTGTTAATGACCCACTTGGTATTGGTGCAGATTTGCCTGCAATGATTGGCCCGTTTACTCAAGCCGATTTACTTGATCAGATTTACCGTAACAGGTGTATCGAATTATACATGTCGGGGTTGAAGCTGGAAGATATGCGCCGGTTTGGACGGCCTGCTTCAGAACGTACTCGTAATTTCATGCCTTATCCTTTCCGTGAAAGAGATAATAACCCGAATACTCCTGCTGATCCTGCAGGATAAGTTTCTCTTCAGTAGTTTTTTTTATTAGCCTGGCTGAAAAGCCGGGCTTTTTGTTTATAGGGGAATAATATTTTTAAATATGCAAGCAACGCTTTCTATTGCCGGCTTGTCAACACTGTATTAACTGAATGATCAATCAGCGACAATTAATTAAAGACTGTTTGCGTGGCAAGCCACAGGCGCAAAAACAATTGTATGATGCGTATGCAGAAACAATGCTGGGCGTTTGCTATCGCTATACCAAATCAATGGCTGATGCCGAAGATGTATTGCAGGAATCTTTTGTAAAAGTATTTACACACCTACAGCAGTATAAAGATGAAGGGCAGTTGGGTGGCTGGATCAGAAAAATTGTTGTGAATACGGCATTGAATTATTTAAAACGTTCCCGTAATTACCAGACAGATCTTGTTTTTAACGATGAAGGCCTTCACCCTGTTTCAAATGATAATCCTGAGATGACACTTTCGGTAAAAGAACTGGCCAGCCTTATCAGGCAACTGCCAACCGGTTACCAAACCATTTTTAACCTGTACGCAATTGAAGGGTATTCGCATGTGGAAATAGGGCAAATGCTGGGCATAAAAGATACCACTTCACGGTCGCAGTATCTAAGGGCAAGAACATTATTGATCAGCTGGATTGAAAAATTTGAATCTGTACATCCTAAAACCAATAATTATGCACAATAATGAATTTGAAAATAGAGTGGGGCATAAGTTGGAGGAATTAAAATTTACTCCATCAGATGCTGTGTGGCAAAAAGTGGAAACACAAATCCGGGAACAGAAACACCGCAGAAGGTTTTTGTACTGGTGGTTGCCTGTTGCTGTTTTGTGTGTGGGAGTTATTGGCTGGTTTATTTATACGTTGCAGGCAAACAGGGATATGCCTGTTGCAAAAACGGGAGCAGAAAAAGAAATGCAATCTTCAGCAATAATAAAAGATTCTATAAAATTAATAAACCCTGTTGCTGAAAGTAAACCCGAAGTAAAGGAAAGTAATGAGCAGACTGTAAGCAAAAAAGAGGTGCAGCGCCTGCCATCTCCTCCAAATGGGAAATTATTTTCTAAGATGAAAACGGATGAACCTGTTAACGCAAGGCAAGTTGTGTATCAGAAAAAAAATAAAACAAAAAAAGACGCTGAGCAAACAGTTGCTGTTGATGATGAAAAAATAACCGGGCATGTAACTGTTAAACCTGCTGAGGATAAAACGAATGATCAACAGGTTTCAGTTGTTGAACCAGTCATTGAAAAGAAGCCGGATACAATTACAGTTGCAGTAAAGGAGATGGTGCATACTGAAGAAAACAAAACAGGATCCACTGACAGTTCTGCAACCTCACCCAATAAAATAGCTGAGGCAAAGAATGATCTTCCGCAAACAAAAAAGAAGAAAATTGAAGTTGCTCTTATTTTTAAAACAGGAATTTCTGATATGAGTGACTTTTCTGCGGGATCAATAAATGCTGACAGGCTTTCTGCATCTCCCAATACTTCTGGTCCTGGATTTCCTTTGCAATATGCTCCATCTAAAGTGAAGCGGGGTGTAAGTTTTACAGCAGGCATACAACTAAAAAAACCACTTACAAAACGATCTGCATTTTCATTGGCGCTTGCCTATTCCTATTATTCATCTTCACATAAAACGGGTAACACTGTTGATTCTACGGCACAATTTAGCAGCAGTGTTAGCAATACCGTAGTTAATCGTTTTGAAAGGAGTGGAAGCAATAATACATATTTCAACCGGTACCATTTTATTGAACTTCCGCTCATGTATCATTTACAAATGAACAAACCCGGCAAGCGGCCCGTTCAGTTTAACACAGGTGTTGCTTATAGTTACCTCATCAGTTCAAATGCACTTTACTATCACAGTACTACCGGTAATTATTATTACGACCCTAAGTTGTTCAACCGTTCACAGCTGCAATTACGTTCAGGAATTTCAGTGGGTATGATAAAGAAAATGAACTATCCGTTACAGTTGGGGTTGCAGTACCAATATGGTTTAACCGGGCAATGGAAAAAATCATTGAATCTAAATCAACATCTTTCTTTTACAGGAATTCAATTGTTATGGAGGTTGAATAAAAAATAAATGACTATCCGCTATTTGGTTTTATGCTCTACACCAAACGTTCCTACGGAACGAACACAATTTAAAACCAAATCAATTTGCATCTACCCACAAGACGTCCCTTCGGGACGACTGATGGGTAGATGTAAATATTCGGGTTAAAATCGTTCCGTAGGAACGTTTGGTGCATTTACAATTATCAATATTCAGTTGCAAAACCAAATAGCCATTAAAAAAATAATTTCAACAGTGCAACGGTTCTTCCTTTTCGGGTGTTAATGAATAAAACACTTCTTATGCGATACAAATTGGTTTTCCAAACCTGTTTTATTTCTTTGGCAGTTGCATTGCTTGCAGGTTGCACAAAAGATACCGTTACTGAAAGCTATACAATTTTTAAACCGGTGTACAAAACAAAAGCTGAAGTAAGGGCTAATGCCAAAAGCGGCCCTGCAGTTGCTGTTTCAAATCCCGGAAAATTATTTGTAAAAGGAAATTATGTTTTTCTGAATGAGTTGGATAAAGGCGTGCACATCATTGACTTCAGCAATCCATCATTGCCCCGCAATATTGCATTTGTAAATATACCCGGCTGTATTGATCTTGCTGTAAGAGGCAATTATCTGTATGCTGATTGTTATACTGATCTTGTAACAATTGACATTACCGATCCGCAGCATGTTGTTGTAAAACAATTCCTGGAAGGGGTGTTTCCGTACAGAATGTACAGCAACGGTTTTGTACTGGATACAAATTTAATAATTACCGAGTGGGTTCGTGTTGATACCGTTGTAAAACGCCGCATGGGCGATAATCCTTTTTACAATATCCGTGTTGATTTTTTAGTTTCAGCAAATATGAATGCAGGAGGGCCTTCTTCAAATAACATGGGTGTAACAAATGGTATCGGCGGTTCAATGGCAAGGTTCGGGTTAATGGGCGACAGATTATATACAGTGAGCTGGAATGATTTAAAAGTATTCAATACTTCCAATACTGCAACACCTGCTTATGTAAAAACCATTCAGTTAAACCAGGGAAATATTGAAACCATCTTTCCCTACAAGGATAAATTGTTTATCGGTTCACAGTCAGGTATGTTTATCTATAATGCTGCAAATGCTGATAATCCTGTTCAACTTTCTCAGTTTGCACATGCAAGGGCCTGCGATCCTGTTATTGCAGATGATAAGTATGCATACATAACATTGCGTAGCAATAATAGTTGCGCCGGTTTCTTAAATCAGATGGATGTTGTTGATATTGGCACACTTACTTCTCCCAGTTTAATAAAGTCATATCCACTGTCTGGCCCTTTAGGACTTTCAAAAGATGGCAATCTTTTATTGGTGTGTGATGGAAAAGAAGGCCTGAAAATATTTGATGCAACAAATGCATTCAACGTTACGTTGCTTAAACAAATTACAGGTATTGAAACCTATGATGTAATTGCATTGAATGGTTTAGCCATAACAGTTGCAAAAGACGGTTTATATTTTATTAACTACTCCAACCCTGCAACAGCTTCTGTAGTTGGTAAAGTTTCCATTGTAAAATAATTTGTATGAAGAACATTTATATGGGTATGATGGCTTTGCTGATTGTTGCAATACTAAATGCCCAACAGTCAAAACAGAAAGGAAATGTTTTCGTTTCGGCACAGGCAGCTTTACTCAACGGCGATGATCATGTAAACGGACAAATTTTATTAACCGGTGGTTACCAGCTTAAGGGATGGTTTATTGGCGGCGGTACCGGGTTTGATTATTATAAATACAGAACGATACCGGCTTTTGCAGATGTGAAAAAATATTTTGGGAAAGGAGACAGACAGTTTTTTATTTATGCAAATGGTGGAAGTAATATTGCCTGGCCAACTTTGAATCAATACCGGCGTGTTGGCTGGGGTGCAGTGGATGGGCTCAGCCAATTCAAGAACGGAATTTACACAGATGTTGGTTTTGGTTATACTTTATTCAACAGCAAGAAGCGGGGATTTTTTACAGCGGCCGGTTACAGTACAAAAACATTGAGTGAAACATATAATGAGCAAATCTGGGGCGGGCCCAATCCTCCCATCATTACCAAGCGTACTTTGGAATACACAATGAACCGTGTAATCATACGGGTTGGTTACAGGTTTTAATATCTCTTCACACATAACTATGCAATACACAGTAAAAAAGAGACGATCAGCCAATGTCATTAAGGTAAGATTTTTATTACCCCGTTCTTCAGGACGGGGATAAAATCAGCAAAAAGAAATAGGGCTTTAGCCCAAGGAATTATTTGGCTAAAGCCAATAATGCGAATAAAACTTCTTTATCACCGCCCTGAAGGGCGGTGCAATTAAATTACAGGGCTTAACTTAATGACATTTGGCAATCAGCCTCTTTTATTTTTGCTGAATAAATTTCAAATTCCGCTTGATGCCTGCAAACTTTGTACGCATCAACGGTGAGTGTTTGAAAATTTGTTTGAATGTTTCTTCAGTCATTTCTTCCCAGCTTTTTGTGGAAAGATTTAATATTTCGGGAATGGGAGTGAAGCTTATTTCATTATTCGGTTTACTGAAACGATTCCACGGGCAAACATCCTGGCATATATCACAGCCAAACATCCAGTTCTCAAATTTCCCATTCATGCTTTCATCAATCAACGCATCTTTCAGTTCAATGCTGAAGTAAGAAATACATTTGCTTCCATCAATTATTTTACCCGGAAGAATGGCATCTGTTGGGCAAGTATCAATACATTTTGTACAACTGCCGCAATAATCTTTTGCAAATGGTGAATCATATTCCAATTCTAAATCGCAAATTAATGTTGCCAGGAAAAAGAAAGAACCGCTTTGTTTGCTGATGAGGTTGCCGTTCTTACCAATCCAGCCCAGGCCACTTTTTTGTGCCCATGCCCGTTCCAGTACCGGTGCACTATCAACAAAACCTCTTCCATTTATTTCGCCGATGTTTTCTTTAATGGATTGAACCAGGAGCTTCAATTTACTGCGGATCACTTCATGATAATCTTTACCGTAAGCATACTTTGAAATTTTTGGAGCCTCTTCTTTTTGTTTTGCTGATGGATAATAATTCAGCATCAGTGTAATTACACTTTTTGCACCCGGAACAAGTTTTGAAGGATCAACCCGCAACTCAAAATAATTTTCCATGTATTGCATGGTTCCGTTCATACCCTTGCTGAGCCAGGCTTCCAAACGTTTAGCATCTGCATCTAATTTCTCAGCTTTGGCAATACCGCAAAACTGAAAGCCAAGTTGCCGTGCTGCCTGTTTAATAAATGCGGTATGTGAAATTGTTTGCTGCAATCTTTTTAAATCAAAACTATTTTTCATTTTCTACATGCAGGCTGTGCATAATGCGGTGTACTGCGGGTGCAAGGATCAACCCGATATTGGTAATAAAAACAACTCCGCTGAACAGGGCATAAAAAGAAGAAAACCATTTTCCCGTAACAGATGTGATGGTTACAACAGGCCCCATGCCACTTAAGATCATGGATGCATTGTGCAACGCATCCAGCCAGGGAATATCTGCGGTATAATGATAACCTAAAATTCCAATCAGCAGGCAAATAAACAGGATGCCGGATGCAAGTAAAATGCTCCATGCTATCCTTTTATAAAATATTTTTGTTGATGCAAGGGGTTGCTTCTTATGTTCGTACATAGTTAAAGTTTAAAAGTACTCTCAAAGTAGGAAGAAGAAAGATCATTTGCAAGCAGAGGGAACCTGGCCATCCACCGCTGCTTTAAATTGATTGTACAATTCTCTCTTTTGCAGATCCCGTTCTTTTTTTGATAAGAGGATGCAGGCATAACCACGGCAATAATCAATCCATACAAAAGGGCTGTTTTGCGAAACACAATTCACCACTGTTCCATCCTTTGTTTCTAACCAGGTACCAAGCCCGTAATTAAAACCGTTCATAAATGGCGGCGTAAATTTATTCAATGCAGTTCCGGTTTGCAGTTTCAACAGTTCGGCAACGGATGCTTCGCTCAGGATTTGTTTGCCGTTGAACTTTCCTTTGTTGAGGAGCATGCTTAAAAAATTCATGTATTCCGTTGCTGTAGATTTAGCGCCATCAAACGGACTGATTGCCGAAGTATAATTACTGAATGTTGTAAAACGCATGTTGAGCGGACGTAATAATTTCTCCTGCATCAAACGATCAAATTTTTTCCTGGTAATTACTTCCAATACTCTTCCTGCAATGTTGGGCCCCATCTGGTTGTAATGAAACCACACACCGGGGTTGGTGGCAATGTCCCGTTTCTCCGCATAGAAATTCGCTTCTTCTTCAAGTGTTGTAAAACTTTTCTTCTGAAACAATTTACCAGCGCCTGATTTATCGGCTTCAATTCCTGTAGTATGGCTTAAGCAATGGCGGATAGTGATATAGCTCTTCATCCATTTTGGGAAGATGGGTAAGTATTTACCAACGTTATCATTCAATGATAATTTACCTTCTTCCACCAGCAGCATCACCAGCGCTGCCGTTAACCACTGGCTGCTTTCACCAATGGGCGCCTGTATGTTGGGTTTAAAATCACCCAATGTTTTTTGATAAATGATCTTGCCGTTTTTATAAATCATCATTGCCTGTTCATCGCCCAATACTTTTTGATTGTTGAGCATGAGCTGTTCCACTTCGCTGAAGTTTTGAGCAAATGATTGCATGAATGAACAACTGAAGAAAAGAAAAAGCAAGACTGGTTTCATAACTGCTGCGGATAATTTGTGAAGCCAAAGATATTTGAAAAGCAGATGCAGTGATGGGTTCAGGAACAGATACATAAATTCTGCCACCTTTGCCGGGGTATTTTTTATTGGCCAATGGTTTTTCCATTTGCTGAAACAGTTTACCTGACGCCACCATAAGCAGCAAAACAAATATGCTTGTGCAGAATTTCCACGTTTTTAAAGCCAACTTTTTTCATCAGGTCTAATTGGTAATTCAGTGAACGTGGCGAATCTTCCTTAGCAACATAAGCCAAAACTTTTGCACGGTAGTCTGCGCCACCAATACTTTCTAAGTAGTCGCTGTATTTTTCCCGGATGTAATTGTTCAATACTTCCGTATCCTGTGTAATTAAATCCGAAATCATGAAACAGCCGCCGGGTTTGAGTAATGAATAAATTTTGGCAAACGTATTTTCCCAATCTTCATCATCTCTCAGGTGATGAAGAACAGCGCCTGCGAGGATGATGTCAAAATAATTTTCTTTCAGGGTTACTTCCCTGATGTCTCCCTGTATGATATTTACCTGGTTGGTGGTTGCAGTTGAAACCCGTTCCAATGCTTTAGTGAGCATGGGTTTACTTAAATCAACCAATGTACAGTTGAGATTGGAAATCTTTGATAACATCATAAGCGAGTAGTTGCCGGCACCGCATCCAATGTCTAATAAGTTTGTTGCATCGGGCTTGATGCGTTTTGCCGCTTCTGTAATCAACTCTAATGAAAGGGTTGCATCAATGGTAGAAAGCTGGCCTGTGTCAAGATTGGAAAAACGTTCAACATCATGATCAAACCGTTCACTTATTTCTGTTGTAGTTGATTTAGTCATTGTATGTATTTGTTGCTGTTGTCTGCAACAGGTAAATTACGAGGCAGTTTAAAAATAATGCAGCGAATTTCTTTTATAGCTAACAGTGAATAAAGAGTTCTTCCTTTGGGGAAGGGATAGATTGAATAAGCCTGAAAAGTTGTTCAGTATCTGCAACATCAGTCATTCGCATTTTACCGTCTTCTGCTGTCATTTTCAACTGTCCGATTTTTTCGGACAGTTCACTTCCTTCTTTTTTCAATTTGATTTTTAAGTCACTCCAGTATTTTCGTGGCCGGTCGCTATTCGTTAATGCTTCAATAACATCAATAATTGAGATATACCATTTTTCCTGTTCAGCATCCCAAATAGTTGTATGGCGTTTTCTTGTTTCATTGTATTCAGTTTTTTGCTCCCTTGTTGTTATAAACATCAGGTAAACTAAGTTAGGCAAAATTATTTTTCATTGATGGTAACAGGAAACAACGGCATGTTTTTACTTGCGGTCTCCCGACCTGTGTTATGCCGTTACTTAATTTGCTTATACAAGCAAATTGATATGTAAGGCTTGCCCTTTTATTGGGAAAGAAGAAATGGGCAAGCTAAGTGACTGTTAGGCATCAGGTCGGGAGACCTGCGCCAGACTGAGTTGATTTATTTAAGTAAAATTGTTTTTCTATTTTGTCTACTGTGTCTGCAAGTTGTTTTTTCAAATCAGTAGTGTCAATATAAACAATTTTGAAATCACTTATTCCTGAAACAGTTGTTGAATGCTCTTTGTCTTTTTGTCGAATATAAATTACTATTTTTCCTTTCGCTTTTGCATAGCCTACTTCTATTCCAATTCCAATTCCTTTCTCTGATGTCTCGGCAAGTAATATATCACAATTGTCTATGTCAACCATTGCTTGTTTCATCATTTGTCTCTCTTGAATCAAGTCAAATTGGTAATTGTCAACAAATACAAATGAAGAAATTCTAAACTCGTTTAATGTGTCCACAATTGCAGTAATTTCTTTGTCTACCAATTTTCTCTTACTAAAACTTACTGAAATATATGCGTTCATAATTTTGAAAATATGTCATTCGTAGGGTCTGTCATAATATTGCCACCAACGACAGTTTGTGAAAAAACTCCTGCCGCCTTATAAATATACTGTTTCTGGCGCAGGCCTCCCGGCCTGTGTTATGCCGTTACTTAATTTGCTTATACAAGCAAATTGATATGTAAGGCTTACCCTTTTATTGGGAAAGAAGAAATGGGCAAGCTAAGTGACTGTTAGGCATCAGGTCGGGAGACCTGCGCCAGACTGAGTCAAAACAATAGCAGCTTTTCTGTCTGTCATACTAAATTTTGTTGTCAGAGTTCTGTTCAAATCTGTTGGGTGTATCAGTCAGGGTTGCACCTAAGGCTAATTTATGTTATAAAACGTACTCTTGCAAGAAAAGGGTAAATAGGAAATCAATCTTTTAATCTAATACATTTCAGATTGTCGTTAGGTCAATCACAACCTGTTATTTAAATTCTTTTATACCATAGAGAGTAAAGGAAGATGAAAAAAGCAACAACTATCTCAAATTCTTCAAAGCATACATCACCCATTTCTCATTTTATAAATCACCACAAATGCAATAACAATGAGTACAAGAATAATGAACGTAGTAATAAGGATGAGTGATTGGTTGGGAAGTTCTCTCCGTTTTTTTCTTCTGCGTTGCTGCAGTTGTTTGTACAATTGTTTGTTGAGATCGGCAACAATAACATTTATTTTTTCTTTATTCTCCAGTTGGCTTAATCCTTCTTCTGCATCGGTAAGCATATCAGAAGCGGCAAGGCGCTGTTCTATTTCATGCCGTTCCTGGGCAGTAAGATTCCCCGCCAGGTAATTCATCAATTCCTCTTCGCTGAGATCAGCCTGCTTTTTTAATATGTCGGGCAGCTTATCGCTCATTTTTTATTTGTTTCAGCAAAAGCGTTCTCAAGTTACGCTTTCCGTTTTGAATATAACTCTTCACCTGCATCAGTGTAAATCCGGTTTGGTCTGCAATTTCTATATAACTTTTCTTTTGCAGGTAAAACTGTTCAATGCAAATACGTTGATCGGGAATGAGTTCATGCAGGGAGTTGGCTAAGCGTTCCAGCAGTTCATCTTTCTGTAAATGTTCTGCATAGTTATTTTCTTCTGCCGGTGTGGCCATCATACGTTCTGTAATTTCCTTTGGCACTTTTCCTTTATCCCGCAGCTTCATGAGGCAATGATTTTTTGCCACCATGTAAATCCAGCTTTTAAAATAATCTACTTTATACTTACCCAGTTCCTGAATGCTTTTTTCAAATACCTGCTGCACGGCATCTTTGGCTTCTTCTTCGTTCTTTAAATATTTCATGCACACACCAAACAGAAGCAGGGTGTAGCGTTGCAGCAGTATGCCCAGCCATTTGCTGTTGCCATCAGAATAATAATGGTTGAGTAATTCGTTATCGGGTATGGTTAACTGTGAGGAATGCACAAACGGGGTTTACGAAAACAAGTTAGTTATTTTATCCAAGAGATGCACGGGCAAGCAAAATTCCATATATTCATTAAAATGAATTTTGGGATGAGTAATAATGCCATCTGTATTGTTCCTGTTGCACCTGTACGCAAAGAGCGCCGGCACGAAGCGGAGATCACTTCGCAATTACTGTTTGGGGAGGCGGTTGAACTTATTTCTGCTCATGGTGATTGGGTGGAAGTGATGTGTGTGTATGACGGATACACGGGCTTTTGCATGCGGAATCAATTGACAGAAGTGACTGAGGAAATTGCCATGCAGGACCAGGTGCCGTTAGTGAATACTTGGAGCGGTGTGATGATGGTAAATGATTTGCCCATGCATGTTCCGTTTGGAAGTGCAGTACCCGGTTTGCAAAACGGTGAAGCATTGTGGGGCAATAACAAAATAAGGAGCAGCAGCAAATTGGTAATGGAAGGCGCTTATTTGTTTGAGGAAGAAAGCATAAGGCAGGTAGCATTTACTTTTTTAAATACAGCCTATCTCTGGGGCGGACGAAGTGTGTTTGGAATTGACTGCAGCGGATTTGTACAGGTGCTGATGCGTTTCTTTGGAAAAAAATTACCGAGAGATACAGCAAACCAGGCGATGGTAGGAGAGTATCTTGGTTTTTTGCAGGAAGCCAAATGCGGCGACCTTGCTTTTTTTGATGATGAAGATGGAAGGATCATTCATGCAGGATTGTTATTGAATGATCATGAAATTATTCATGCAGCCGGTAAAGTACGAATTGATGATATTGATGGTGCAGGTATTTTGCACCGTGAAACCGGGTTACGTACACATCAGTTAAGAGTATTGAAACGGGTGTGATAAGTTGCCACAAAGACACGAAGGCGCAAAGGAATTTTATATTACCACAGATGCACAGATTAGAAGAAGGAAGTTATTTCAATACTGGTTACACGAAGAACACGGAGGGTTTCATCAGGTACACTAAGGGTAGAAAAACATATTCAAATTGATAGCTGCATTTTTTCCTTGTGTACTTAGCGCTTTCTTTGTTTGCTTTGTGAAACAGGTTTAAAATCTGCCTTCATCCGCATCAATCAGCGTCATCAGCGTTTCTATCAAATGATTCCTTTCACCCAACTCACAATTGCTTTTTCCCAGCCAATCATTTTGAAAGCAGTATAAAATAAAAACACGGCAAATATTTTACGAACCGTTTCCTGGGGTAAACTCAAACTCCATTTGCTTCCCAGGTATCCACCTGCAATAAAAGCAACGGCAAGAATACCCACTACTTTTAAATCTACATGCCCGGCTTTGTAATAATTTAAAACAGCAAGGATGCCCGCCGGCAAGAGCAGTAAGCCCAATGATGTTCCCTGTGCGGTATGCTGGCCAAAGCCAAGAAAGAAAACAAGCGCAGGTACAATAATCAATCCGCCGCCAACACCAACCATTCCGCTTAACACACCTGCACACAAACCAATAATCAAAATTGTTATGATGAGAGTTGTATCCATTTTCTTTGTTTGCATGTGAAGAAAATTAATCCTTGAATTTTTCTTTGTAATAAGCAATGGCTTCTTCAATAATTTTGTAAGCTTCTGCTTTGTCCTGGAAGTTATCAATCTCCACCACTTTATTTTCTAATTTTTTATATTCTTCAAAATAGTTTTTCAGTTCATGAATAAAATGTTCGGGTAATTCATTGATGTCTGTGATATGTTTTACGGTAGGATCTTTTGAAGCTACTGCAATGATCTTGTCATCCCGTTCGCCCTGGTCAATCATTTGCATATTGCCAATTACAGTTGCTTCTACCAAGCACAACGGATGAATGGATTGTGAACAGATGACAAGTATATCCAACGGGTCGCCATCCTGTCCCAATGTTTGCGGAATAAAACCATAGTTCACGGGGTAGATGAAAGAAGAAAAGATCACACGGTCTAACTTCAGCAAACCGGTGTCTTTATCAATTTCATATTTGCTGCGGCTGCCTTCAGGAATTTCAATAAGGGCTGTAACACGTTCCGGCGCTGCAGGTCCGTAAGAAGCGCCATGCCAGGGATGAAGTACTGTGATCATATAAATAAGTTATGAGTGATGAGTTATCAGTGATGAATTCAATGTTCGAAGGTAATGAGTTTTACCTGTGATGCTGCACAGCAATGCTGTAAACTGCTTATTCAAAATCTTTATAGATGAGATATTTTTTCCGTATTGCTTTAAAGTTACTCAATGCAGGCTCCCAGCTTTTGCGTATATCTTCTTCACTCTTATTTTCTTTCAGTTGTTGCATGAGTGTACTGTTGCCCGCAAGTTTGTTGAAAAAGAAATCTTCGGGTTTATTGGTAGCAGGTGTAATGAAAAATGCATTTTTATCCGGAAACAATTTGTAAGCTTCCAGTAACCATTTCAACTGCACCCGGTGGTTTACCTCTTTCAGAACTTCTTCTTTTGTGCCGCTGAGGTCCCAGCCAAAACACAACTGATCCTGCAACTTGGGCGTTTTAGCGCCATCCATACTGTGTGGAGTAAAAGAAATCAATGTATTTGGTAAAGAAGGATGACCAAAAATCTGAAACTGTTTGTTGGTTCCTCTTCCTTCACTCAACACCGTGCCTTCAAAAAAACAGGTAGAAGGGTAGAGCCAGATGGCTTGATTGTTGGGCAAATTTGGCGATGGCTTCACCGGCAGTTCATACATGGTTGTATGTAAATACCCGGTGCAGGGAACAACTGTCATTTCAAACTTTCCGTTTCGCCCTGCCAGTTCATAATATTTAGGAGCAAGCCACTCTTCTTCATAGATCATTTGTGCATATTCACCAATCGTCATACCATAAACAATGGGAACAGGTTGCATACCTACAAATGATTTGAAGACGGGTTCAAGTACCGGGCCATCAACATAATGCCCATTGGGATTGGGGCGATCAAGAATAATTACACACTTGCCATTTTCCATGGCCGATTCAATATAATATTCAAGCGATGAAATGAAAGTATAGAAACGAACCCCCACATCCTGAATATCAAATAACATCACATCAACACCTGTAAGGTCTTCTTTTGATGGCCTGCGTTTACTTCCGTAAAGTGATACAACGGGAATGCCTGTTTGCTGATCGGTATAGTTGCCAATTTTTTCACCTGCATCAGCCGTTCCTCTGAAACCATGTTCGGGTGCAAAAATTACTTTGATGTTAACGCCGAGTTTTCTAAGTGTGTCAACGAGGTGCTTGTTTCCAACTATGGATGTTTGATTGGCAAAAATGGCAACTCCTTTTCCTTTCAGCAAAGAAAGATATTGCTTCATGTTTTCAGCGCCGGTTTGGATTCCTGTTTCTTTGCCGGAGCCCCTGTTGTAATTGCTTTTTCCAAATTTAGCCTGGGCATTTGCAAAAAGGGAAAGAACGACTGCTAAAACGAGAAAAGCTTGCTTCATTTTTTGTGATTGTGTTTCAAAGTTGCGGAATTGTAATGGTAAAAAAAAGTTAACGGAGAAGGTTCTAAATCCAATAAATTTGCAGGAAATTTTATAAAATATGCAACAGGCAAAAAAAGGTGATACCGTACGTGTGCATTACACCGGTAAATTAACAAGTGGTGAGCAGTTTGATTCAAGTACAGGCCGTGAGCCTCTTGAATTTGAAGTGGGTGCCGGTATGATGATTAAAGGGTTTGATGATGCAGTGGTAGGCATGGCCATTGGTGATAAAAAAACGATTAATATACCTCCGCATGAAGCGTATGGCGAACGCAACGAAGAAATGATGATTGAATTTCCCCGTTCTAACTTTCCGGATGATATGGCTCCTGAAACGGGCATGCAGTTGATGATGAATAACAGCGCCGGGCAACAATTTCCCGTGGTGATTGCTGAAGTAAAAGAAGAAGTGGTGATATTAGATGCCAATCATACCCTCGCTGGTAAAGAACTGGTGTTTGATATTGAAATAGTAGAGATTGATGCGAAAGGATTGATCATAATGCCGTAAATAAAGTTTTTAGCCGATAGTAGTTAGTAGATACTAAAAGTCCACAGCAGAATTTTATTCAGCTGTGGACTTTTTATATTTTGCAGAATTACATATCTACTATCAACTAAAGACTATCGGCTAAACACTATCTACTTCCTGCTCATCCACCAACCCAGCCAAACTCCCACCAATCCCCAGGAAGCAAGTGCATCAATAAGAAATGCATTGATATCATGAACGGGATACCAGATATGCCCGGTATATACTCCGTTTGTAAAACAAATAATTCCTATTGCAATGCTGCCGAGGAAATAAGTACTGAAACTGCCGGAACCTATCTGTACAAAAATCCAGCAGAGCAAACTTACGATGATGATATTTGCAAGCGCTCCTCTTGCCATATTCATTCCCATATTTACATTCATTTCTTTATAATAGCTGAGTTTGGCCCAGGGCTTACCCATGCCAGCGTTCATTTGTTTCTCCATTTCTTCATAGGAAGTTCCGGGAGCAGGGATGGGCATCATGTAAGTACCTTTGGCAAGGCCGCTGTTGTTCAAGTAGCTGAGAATACTGTCTTGTTTGGGTGTGTGCTGTTGTCCTTTTTCATGAAGATTAGCAACTGTCCATGATACGGTTTGCCATGCAAAAAGTAAAATGCCCCCTACAAGGCCGCCAATGAGAATCTTCTTCATAATCAGTTGGTTTTAGTGAAATAGAAAAGTAAAGATTCTGTTTGCGAAATGCAAGAGAATGTTGAAAAATTATACAACAAGAATGATCTAACACCTTCTTTGAAAAGCTGAACGGAAATTATAACCCCTGCCTTTAGGCTGGGGCTGTAAAGATGACGCACTGCCGGCTTTAGCCATGATTCGTTTTGAAATATTTTCTTCAAGGCTAAAGCCACTCTCACTTTTTCTCCATAACCCCTGCTTGAAAGCAGGGGTTATGAAAACATTTATTCAACAGATGAGGTATTCAACTTTCACTATAAGAGTAACGAAAATTATAACCCCTGCCTTCAGGCTGGGGCTGTAAAGATGACGCACTGCCGGCTTTAGCCATGATTCGTTTTGAAATATTTTCTTCAAGGCTAAAGCCACTCTCACTTTTTCTCAATTTCCCCGACTTGAAAGCCGGGGTTATGAAAAACTTTTATTCAACAGATGAAGTATTGTACTTTCTCTGTAAGCGTAACGGAAATTATAACCCCTGCCTTCAGGCTGGGGATATAAAGATGAAGCACTGCCGGCTTTAGCCATGATTCGTTTTGAAATATTTTCTTCAAGGCTAAAGCCACTCTCACTTTTTCTCCATTTCCCCGACTTGAAAGTCGGGGTTATGAAAAACATTTATTCAACTGATATAGTATTGTACTTTCTCTGTAAGCGTAACGGAAATTATAACCCCTGCCTTCAGGCTGGGGGTATAAAGATGAAGCACTGCCGGCTTTAGCCATGATTCGTTTTGAAATATTTTCTTCAA
>CAMTVU010000087.1:0-21456 GCA_947085245.1 uncultured Chitinophagaceae bacterium
AAAAAAGCAGCCTGAAGCTGCTACTTTTCTTCATTTTTTTAAATCTCATCACCATAAGGTTGCTCTATAAAATGCAAAACTGAAAAGTAGAGGTTTACTCATAAAAAAACCGTCCCATTTTTTATTAATGAGACGGCCTCATTTTTTTTTAAACACTCTGAAAAGTAACTTTCCCGGGGTATTTTTGCTTTATCATTGAATTATTTCTCACGGTTATCCAAAAAGTGAAAATTGGAATGATGTTTGACACTAAAGATATTCCCGGAAGACCCGGGATTCTAAAATATTAAAAACAGACTTTATGAAACCGAATTTCAGTAAACTTATTTCAGCAGTTGTGGTTGTGGCCGCTATCTTTTTTGCAGTGAGTTGTAATAAAAATACCGGAAGCAATAATAAACCACGCCTGCAGGTAAGATTAACCGACAGCCCCGACCCCAATGTAAAAGAAGTGTGGGTAGATGTACGGGAAATAAAAATTAAAATGAGCGATACCAGCGAAATTACAGTTGGTGGTGCACATCCCGGAGTTTATAACCTGCTTGACTTAACAAATGGCAAGGATACCATCCTTGCAGATGCAGAAATTCCTGTTGGAAAAATTTCTCAAATCCGACTTGTATTGGGCGACAATAATTACATCATTACAAAAAGTGGTGAAAAAATATTTTTAACTACTCCAAGTGCTCAGCAATCCGGCTTGAAAGTACAGGTTCACCAGGATGTTACAGGTGGTGTGTTGTATCGTTTAATTTTAGATTTTGATGCGGGTAAATCCATCGTAAAAGCAGGCAATAGTGGTAAGTATATATTGAAACCTGTATTACGGATTATTTCTTTCTTACCATCGGGCGGTAATGTAAAAGGTGTGGTAGCGCCAGATTCTGTAAGAACAACCGTTTACGCTATTAAAGGTTCTGATACGGTTGCTTCAACTTATACAGATACAGCCAATGGTCAGTACTGGATCAGGGATATTGCAGCGGGCAGCTATAATTTTTCTTATGTTCCCAATGATACCATTCATAAATCGGCTCTGCGTACAGTTGCAGTAATGCTGGGTCAAACTACTGTTGTTGATACAGTGAAACTTGAAAAGAAATAAAACGTATTTAAATAAATTGATAAAGCCGTTCTGAAAAGGACGGCTTTTTTATGTTACTGATACGCTCCGCAGCACGCAATGTCCCCGGCTCTGCTCCTGGCTTGTTGGGAAACAATTGTTGGGAAGTGCGGGGAAGATGTTGCTGCGAAGAAAAATAGTATGGGATTAGAAATAACCAGGCAATAATTTCTACCACACTCTTGTTGGGCAAAGATCACCCCATTTGTTTCCAAGCAAAAAGCCAAGCACAATTTCATGCGTACCCCTTTGCATATACTGCAGCAAATACTTTGAGTTATTTACATCATACGCATAACTGATGTTAAACGTATTGGAAACATTTATTCCTGCCATTGCAGCAAAGCCTTCTTTAAGACGATAATTACCGCCAACCCAAAACCTGTCCTGGTATTGTGCTTTCACATTTACATCAACAAACACGGGCATACTGGGAATATAACGGAGCATTACAGATGGAATAACATTTACATCTTCTCCGGCCATGAACCGATACCCCGTTGTTGCAAAAAAATGAGGAACAAGTGTTGACTTATAAAAATCATTGGTAACAAGTGTTACCCGTTGCGGAATAATTTGTTGTGCAGCAAACCCTGCAAAGAAACGATCTGAATACAACCACAGCCCTGCATTTAATTCGGGTTTCAGTTTTCTGAACTCCTGTGTTAATCCGCCAATAGCAGGGTCAAGTGGGTTGGCCAGTTCAATTTTTCTTGCATCAATATTAATGGATGATATGCCTGCTGCAAAACCAGCCGACAAATTCAACTTAGGATTTAAGCCAATATGGTAAGCATAAGATACAGTTGCATAAAACCTGTTGATGTATCCTGTTTTATAATTAATGATGCTTCCCCCCACTCCATGATGTGGTTCAGCGGCAGTATATTCTTCCCAATAAGCTTTTCCTCTTGGATTTTCGCCAGGCACCTGGAATGATGTTGCAGTTGTTCTATAATCCTGTTTACCAATGGGCGCATGTACCGATGCATAAATTGTTTGTGGCGCTCCCGGAAAGCCAACCCATTGATTACGGTAACTCAGTTTCACATCGGTATAATTTTCTATACCGGTTAATGCCGGATTGATGATATAATTATTTAGAATGTATTGCGTATAATGCGGACGTTGCTGTGCCGATGACTTTACCATCACAAACAACAGTATTGCAAAACTGATCACGCAAGTTCTTTTCATAATAATCTTACACATCAAACAAATATTTTCAAAGGGTTATCTCAATATCGTTACATAGCCCGCTTGTCGTCCACGACCATTCTTTGGATCAATTACGTAATAATAAGTACCCGCAGGTAATTGCTGCCCTTTCCATTTGCCATCCCATGGAGTTGAATAGCCAACCGATCTGAAAAGCAATGAACCTGCAGTATTATAAATTTCAATTACACATCCCGGATAATCGTTCATGTATTTAATTTCCCAGAAATCATTGATGCCATCACCATTTGGTGTAAACGTGTTGGGTGGTTTGGGCATTTTCAAAATCCTCACAAACAACTCATCCTTGCTTACACAACCTCCACGACCGGTTACAGTAACCGTATATGTAATATCATCTTTTGGTTTAACAATCGTTGGATTTTTCAATGTTGGATTGTCAAGATAGGTTGGTGGTGTCCACAAAAATTGTAAACCGGCGCCTGTTGCAGTTATATCTGTTATTTTTCTTACGCCATCTTCCAGCATTGTAATATCAGGTCCTGCATTTAAAACAGGATATGCCCATACATTAATTATTTTATTGGCTGTATCACTTACACAACCTTCGCTGCTGTATACATACAGTTGTACATTATATATACCGGGTGATGTATAGAGATAGCTTGGATTCTGAACCGATGAAGTAACTCCATTACCAAACAGCCATTTCCATTGAGTGATATTTCTTACAATGCCATCACTCTCATCCGTAAAATCAACCACATCTCCAATACAGAGACTGTCCTTTGAACTAAACTTTGCTTTGGGCTGTGGAAATACATCGATCACCTGTTTATACGTTGAATCAACACAGTTGTTGTTTGATGTTACTTTCAATTGAACGGTATAAGGACCCAGGTTGCTGTACTTATAAATTGGATTCTTTAAGATTGATGTATCTGATCCTGATGGAGTGGCAAAGCCATCGCCAAAGTCCCATTTGTATTTAAACTGAGCTTGTGTATTATCAGGAATAGTTGAAAGATCATTGAATGTTGCATTACCTGCAGGCAAACAAACTTTGGGCAAACTGAAATCAACCCCTGGCAATGGATTTACTTTCACGGGTAACATATACGGAACACTTGTGCATCCCCTGTTATTGATTACCTGTAATGTTACATTGTAAGTTCCGTATGCATTAAATACATGTAATACGGGGTTATTATTCGTAAATGTAACAGGAGGTGTTGCATCAGCAAAATTCCAACTCCAGGTTGCAATGTTAGCAGAGTTGGCAACTGAACTGTCAGTAAAAGTCATTGTATTCTTTTCACATGCAGGAAGTAACGAACCGAATTTAGAAACGGGCCTTGGCCATACTTCAATGGTTTGCTCTGTGTAATGTGTACAGCCATTCGATGCAGTAAATGTATAGCGGATGGTATGCACACCCACTCCTGCAACAGCCGGATTGAATAAACCGGTTGGGCTTACTCCCGGCCCACTGAAAACTTCAATACCGGCTAAGCCACCCAACTCAGTAGCTTGTGTGATTTGTCTTGGAACAGCATCCAAACAAATAGCAGGCATTGCAAGGAATTGTGTAAGCGGACTTGCATTCACCACAATAGCTTTGATCTCATCATTCACACAAATAATTCCTGTATATGCTCTGTACCTTATCTGGAATGTTCTTGTTAATGGTGATTGGAAATTGGGATACCGATGCGAATATATCTTATCCGGTGCAGGAATATCGTCTGTCTCAAATACCGTTGGAGCATTGATATTATCCCAATAAATTTCAACCTTGGTTAATGCACCAAAATCAGCAGTTGATTTATCCTGTATCTGTACATCCTGGTTACTGCATAAACCATTTGTTGGTAATAATAAAAAGTCGGCATTGGGTATAGATCCATTGACTGTAAACGGAATATTTGTTACAGAATCTTTACAACCATCTTTTGAAGTAACTACCAGTGACAACATATAGTTATCGGCCTTGTTAAACTTAATTGCAGGATTTTTGTTTGCACTTGTTGTTGGTAACGGTCCGGGTACAATGGCAGGTGTGCCTGTATTAAATTTCCACAGGTAAGTCATCAGTGCTTCACTGTTATCTGCTATGCGTGTTGTATCAAAGAAAAAAGCATTGGCATCACTCAAACAAACTTCAGGCAATACATATCCAACTTTCGGCAATGGATTAATCCGAACGGTTTTAAATAATGTATCGCTTCGGCAGCCTTTACTGTTTTCAACCAGCAGTTTAATTATTTTATCGCCCCAATTGGTATAGGTATGTGTAACGGGGTTATTATTTGTTGCATTTACAATTGTTCCATCTCCCAGGCTCCAGTGCCAGCGCACAAGTGAACCAACATTGGGTATTGAATTATCTGAAATAATGATCTGATTCTTTTCACACAAAGGTGTGCTGAGTGTATTGGCTGCTGTAGGCCAGGGATGCACAATCAAAGTTTTTGTAATGGTATCACTTACACAGTTTTGATTAGTGAAAATCCATAAAGTGGCTGTATAAGTTCCGGGTGCAGCAAAATTCTTAACCGGATTTTTTACAGTTGATGAAGAACCATCGCTGAATCTCCACTCCCATCTTACTATCGGATGCGTAATACCATTTGATGCATCTGTAAAAGTTACAGGTGTTTGTAAGCATACTTCTGCAGGAGCAGTAAAATCGGCTTTTGGCTGCGGATAAATATTGGTTTGAATTTTTGTAACAGAATCAATACAACCATTATTGGATGTTACTTTCAGTTGAATGCTGTAAGGCCCTGTTGTAGCATATTTATGCGATGGGTTTTGGATGATGGCTGTGTTCAACGCACCTGTTGCAGGATCGCCAAAATTCCAGTTATAGTTAAACAGGCTTTGCGTACCATCTGCAATAGTAGATGCATTTGTAAAATTAACAACCCCATCAGGCAAACATGCATAACTCATTGTAAAATCAGGTACTGGATTTGGATGAATTGTGACAGGCAAAGTATAAACAGGACTTAAACAACCCGAATTGGTTCTTACCTGTAATGAAGCTGTATATGTAATTGCATTGGGGTAAACAGCAGTAACATTAGCGTTGCTGGCATTATTGATTGGCGCTCCTGCTCCAAGATTCCAGTTCCAGTTCACAATGCTTCCAAAACCACCTGCTAAAGAAGAGGTGTCGCTGAATGTGATTTGATTATCCTTACATTGCGGAGCACTAAATCCAAACTTTGCAACAGGTGTTTTGGTAACAGTAATTGTTTTTTCGGTTGTATCACTTAAACAACCAATATCAGTAAGTACGGCATAGCGTATCCTGTAAGTTCCCGGAGTTAAATAAGTTTTACTTGGGTTATTCGTGTATGCAAATGTGCCATCTCCAAAATCCCAAAAATGTTTGGTGATGGGTCTGCCCCCTGTTGTATTATTGGTAGTAACAGGAATGATTGAATCAGTACAGCCAGAAGAAACCCATGAAAAATCAGCTGTTGGAGGACCAAATACCTGGAGGTTGAAGCTGATTATCTGTTCTCCCGCACAACCATCGGGTGTTGGATTATTTACCGTTACTACAACCGGATAAGTGCCCACCACATTATATACATATTGTGTTGGCAACCTGAATACATAAAGTGTTTTTCCATTCAATACAAAAGATGAATCCGCAACAGGTGCATTATTAGTGACATTGGGATAACCTGTTATTACCCATTTCATAGCCAGAGGAACGTAAGGTAACGTGATGGACATGTTGAAAGGCGAACTTTTACACGCCACAGGACTATTTACAGTTGCGTTGGCATTTTGTGTTGATACGTATTGGTACAGATCAATAACATTGGTGCCGGCATTGTAACCGTAAGATTCTGCATTTGCAAATCCATAAGCAATAGCATTAAACCCGGAATCGGATTGCATCGTATGCTGACCCTGGGACAGACCTGTCATTTTAATATAAGAAAAAGCAGGATCACCGGGGTGTACAATGAAAGGATCAGTTGGCACTGCTCCATCTATTCTGAAAGAACTGATTGCAGTTCCTGTGTTTGGAATAATAACATTTGCAAAGTGCTGTTTTGTTCCTGTTGCAACTAATAAATTGGAATTAAAAAGTACTTTGTTTATATTTTGTTCTACCGGGCTTAAATAAATTACTTCAGGATCGCCAGGCGCACCATTTCCACAAAAATTTTGGGATGTAAAATATTGTGAAACCAATATTGGTTTATCCGATTCGATTTTTTGCGGTTGATTCGTTGGCCCTATTTCATAATAAAAACTATTCTGCAAAGGAACACCTATTGGCGCCCCGTTTAAAGTAACTGCAGTTGTTGGATCAGCCACACAAATACGATAGATATTATACGTTTGGTTGCCCGCAGCAGTGGTAGTAAGGTATTTTTTTCCCCATGCATTTTTGGGAAATGATTGGGTCATATAATTATCCGAAGAGGAAGAATTATTATTGCAGGTAATACTAATTCTTCCGCTTCCTGAATAAACAGCAATTTTCTTACAACCAACGCCGGTATTAACAGATCGGATGAGCGTGCCTGTCAGGTCAACGCCAAGATTATTTGTACTGGGAGCTATTGCATTTGTAAACTGCCCCATAATATTATAAACCTGTCCCTGGGTAAGTGTAACTGTAAAAGGAACTCCTGCCGGTTTTGTAAGTGTTGCAGCGCTTGGCGTAATTTCAACGGTTGTTGTACCGGTATCGGCTGCAATAACATAAGCCCAGCAATTGGCATCAGGAGTATTTGATCTGTTTGTATAATTTATTGAGTAATATTCCCTGCCTAAGGTATTGGTTGGAAATAAAATAGTTGCCCCTGATACACTCTGATTATAAATGTGTGCATAAGCAACAATGGGCTGATCACTGGTAATATGAATTCCCTTATTTTCTCCCGTTGTACCCGGGGTCTCATTCATTAATCTGGCATCCTGTGGACCAGCTTTTGGTAAAGGATTAGAAGTAAAAACAGTATTGGCCGGAATATTATATGTTGCCGTATAACCTAAACCGGGAATTGCAACTGTAACATTGGTAGTTGCCTCTGTGGCGAAATAAAGAACCATCTCCTGGGAGTTGTTAACAGTCATCACCTGGTGATAACCATAAGCTACCCAAAAATCCCTTCCCTTGTTTGAAAAATCCTGAGAGTAGGAATACAGATTAACCAGCGTTAAAGCCAGCAGAAGATTCAAAAGTTTTCTCATTATTTAAACTTGGAATGTAAGGGCATACAAGTTAAGTGTTTTCTTTTATTTCTGATCGCCTGTAACTGTCAATTTCAGGAATACTGTATCTGCTCAAGATAAATTTTTGCAGAAGGGCCTTCACAAAACAAAAGATCAAGAATACTGAGGTTGGGAACAAAGCCATGCCGGTCACTGAAAACCTGTTGATAGGGAGGAAAAACCGGTTCGCATTTATCGGCATTGCTCAATGATTTTTCAACAGCCCGGATATAGCTTTTAAGTTCTGTATCGGCCAAAATGTCAAGTTTAAATTTCAATTTTTTGATTGCCCATTCCATTGTCTTCAAGTTCAAATCGAGCAGGAATTTTTCCCTGAGCTGAAAAAGAATTTCTAAATCGGGCGCATACTCATCAAACCACGGCGCCTTTCGGTAAGCAGACTGAATGCTCTTCCATTGAATCTTTTGCCATGGGTCTGAATAGGTAATCTGAACATCCTTTGCCAGTTGCCTGTGATCCCGTCCGCCCAGCAAAGGAACTGCAAGGAGGAGAGGGCCGTTTGCACCAATTAAACAGGTTCTGTTGAGATGAAGCGATTTTTTGTACCTGACATCTGGTAAATAAAATACATTTGTCTGTTTTATTAAAGCTGAAAAGAGTTCAATATCTCCAAAATACTGTAAATCAATATGTTTAACCTTATTAATCATTCAATAAAATGAATTAGTTTTACTAATCTCATAATGTGACTTTTAATTAGATAATACCAGCTGATATTTTGGTATTAATAATGAATTATTTATGTTCAATTAATTGATAAACAAAGTGTAGAATACAAATTTTAAAGCTATATATCTTTGTAACATGTTTGAAGTTTATCATTGCTTGTTACAGCTAACTATTTTAGCTCAAATTTAAGGCTTCATTTCCAGCATCAGAAAGAAATCTCATTCCATTATCCTATTTTGCAGTCAAACAGATCGTACGTGAACAAGCAACTTTTAGGTGTGCTCCTGATCAGCATCACCGCCCTTTCCTGTAGCCCGTTTAAGATTCCTGAGTACAAAGAATTCAAAAACCTGCAATTTGAAAACCTGGGATTTTCCGAAACCACAATCTCTATGGAATTAGTTTACAACAATCCCAACAGGATTGGTTTCCAGGTAAAAGGAACGGAGGCAGATGTGTATGTGGATGATGTTTACCTTGGAAAGGCCATCAGCGATACGCTGATCAATGTTGCCAGAAAGTCAGATTTTGTAATTCCTATCCATATTCAAACAGATATGAAAAACGTATTCAAAAATGCATGGAATGCCCTCACGAATAAAACCATTCTGATTAGGGCAACCGGAACAATTACTGCCGGGGTTGCAGGGATATATAAAACGATTCCCCTCAGCTATGAAGGCAGGCATGAAGCAAGTTTATTTTTACCCAACCCGTAATAGTTCAAACTTTTGAATCTCTGTTCAAAGCAAAAAAAGTTCAGATCACTCTGAACTTTTCATTTTATAACTTTTTAGTTATTGCTTTTTAGGAGGTCCCCCACCGTCGGATATTCTTTTGCAACAAATTGGAAGGCGCTTATACTGCTCCTCATTTGCAGTTACATCATCAGCATCAAAGCCAAGATTGGCAATAGCGGTTTTGATATTCTCAATATTTGTCCGGTCGCTGAGATAAGTTACAGTTGTTATTTTTTTGCGGATGTCAACAACAACTTTTGCAACACCTTCTTCTACCCGCATAAACTTCTCAATCATGTTTTTACATTCTATACACTGAGCCTGCGGTGTTTTTATTTGCACAATAACCGGTTTTTTAAACTGGGTAAAGCCCGATACAGCAATGACAAGAAAAAACGAAAAGAGAATTGTCTTCATACTGAACAGAATTTTGAATAAAATTATCAATTACCCGGCCAATGAGCCGGATCCTTCGCCCATTTTAACAAAACTTCTTGTTCAGATGCTTCTACAATCTTCTTCTCAATCGCCAGGTTGATTAAGGTTGGATAATTAGTTAATGAACGATATTCCACCCCAGCCTTTTGAAAGGCTTCTTTTGCCACATCAAACCCATAAGTAAAGATGGAAACCATTCCAATCACTTCTACTCCTGCTTTACGCAGCACCTCTACAACTTCCAGGCTGCTTTTGCCCGTTGAAATAAGATCTTCCACCACTACAACCTTTTGTCCGGCTTCATAAAAGCCTTCTATCTGGTTACCCAATCCATGTTCTTTGGGTTTTGGGCGCACATACACATAAGGTAACTTCAACTGATCGGCAGCCATAGCACCCCATGCAATACCGGCAGTGGCAACACCGGCGAGTAATTCAGCATCAGCAAACTGTTCAAAAATTACATTGCACATTTCACTTTTAATGAACTCCCTTACATGCGGAAAGGATAAAACTTTACGGTTATCGCAATAAATCGGACTCTTCCATCCACTGGCCCAGGTAAAGGGTTCTTTTACATTTAACCGGATGGCCTTAACTTGTAACAACTTTTCAGCTACTGCTTGTTCGTTGGTCATGGCGCAAATTTGGGATTTGAAATTTGAAATTTGAAATTTACTTATGTACATTAAAATTTACTTTGGCGATAAGCCTGTTTTTCTTTGTAATGAAATTGATGAAAGCATTCATGAATACCTGCATCACCCCGATGCAGTATTTATTGATGAAATATCTGGCCCGGCTATTAAATCATTACTTCACGAAATTGTGAAAGAGGAATTTCATGCCGGTGTTATTTGGGATAAAGATTTAGAAAAACTGAAAAAAGCTTTCTTTAAAAACTTCACTGCTGTTACAGCAGCAGGGGGATTGGTAGAAAATGAAAAAGGAGAAGTGTTACTCATCTTCCGAAGGGGTAAATGGGATTTGCCAAAAGGTAAATTAGATAAAGGCGAAAGTATTGAACAGTGTGCTGTACGTGAAGTGGAAGAAGAAACCGGGTTGAAAAATATTGAACTGAAAAAAAAACTCACCATGACCTATCATACCTACGATGAGTTTGGCAAACATATCCTTAAAGATTCGCACTGGTATAAAATGAAAGTAAACGGTAAGCAAACTATTGTTCCGCAAACAGAAGAAGATATCAGTGAAATACGATGGGTGAAGAAAAAGGATTTGAAAAATTATTTCAGCAATACATTTCCGTCTGTGAAAGATGTACTGGCCATAGTATAATTTCTGAACAATTGAATATATCTCAATAAGGCTTCGATAAGCTCAGCCTGACAGCCTACTGTGGCTTCTTCAATATTGCAACGGTTAACCTGCTCACACAAATTAACTTCTCCCTATCATCATAAATTTTAATATCCCACACATGTGTGCTTGCGCCAAGGTGCAAAGGTTTTACAACACCGGTAACAAGTCCTTCCCGTGCTGAACGGATATGATTGGCATTGATCTCCAACCCTACGCAGATAAATTTTTCGGGGTCTATCACCATAGCAGAAGCTATGCTGCCCAGCGTTTCAGCCAAAACGCAACTGGCGCCACCATGCAATAAACCATAGGGTTGTTTTGTGCGATGATCTACAGGCATGGTTGCTTTTAAATAATCAGTACCTGCTTCTGTAAACGCAATTCCAATATGCTCATCCATCGTTGCTTTTCCGATGGAACCAAAATCAGTAAGCGATAAATCTTTTTTAAACCAGATGGAATACATGTTTGAAAACCTGCCCAACGGCAGGCGGGTTTGAAATTGAGGTAATTTGAAAATTATTTTGAAACTGTTTTGTTCACCACATCCGGTAAAAAAGCCGATGCATCTCCCCCGTTCCGTATAACATCACGAACAAGTGTGGAGGCTACAGAAGTGTATTGCGGCAAACAGGTGAGGAAAATTGTTTCAATATCACCATCCAGACTTCTGTTCATATCAGCAATTGCCTTTTCGTATTCAAAATCGTTCACATAACGGATACCACGCAAAATAAATTTGGCATGTACTTTTTTGCAGCAATCAACGGTTAACCCTTCATACACTACTGACTCAACCCTCGGTTCATCCTTGAAAATTTCATTAATCCATTCAACCCGTTGTTCTTCGCTGAACATAGGTTCTTTACCGGCATTACGGCCAATGCCAATAATCACTTTATCAAACAGATCCAATGAGCGATAAATAATATCTAAATGACCCACCGTAATGGGATCAAATGTTCCGGGAAACAGGCAAATGCGTTGCATGCAGTTGATTTAGATGCCGAATATCGAATGATTGATTGATAAAAACAAATAAGCCAGAGCAAATTACCCTGGCTTATTTTATTAATATGGTTCAGGCCGCTTTGAGCGTCCCGACCCTGTTAATTCAAACTCCTGAAATCCACCGGCACTAATTTACTTACCCCGGCTTCCTGCATGGTTACGCCATAAATCACATCCACCGTACCCATCGTTTGCTTGTTGTGTGTAACAATGATGAACTGTGAATTTTCACTGAACTGGCGGATCATATTTGTGAACTTGCCAACGTTGGCATCATCCAATGGTGCATCCACTTCATCCAAAATACAAAACGGCGCAGGTTTAATAAGATAGATGGCAAACAACATCGCTGTTGCGGTTAATGTTTTTTCACCACCGCTCAACTGTGATATACTGCTTGGGCGCTTGCCCTTTGGCTTGGCCACAATATCAATGGCTGTGTCGGCCAGATTTTCCGGATTCTCCAAAATAAGATCTGCTGTATCTTCTTCCGTAAACAATGCCTTGAACACTTTCTGAAAATTTTCACGCACTGCATTAAATGTTTCAAGGAAACGCTGGTTGGCAGTTGCTTCCACTTCCTGTATGGTTTGCAGCAGCGATTCTTTTGCAGTAACCAGATCATTCTTTTGTTCCAGGATAAATTCATATCGCTTCCGCATTTCTTCAAAAGCTTCAATAGCTGTAGGGTTCACTTCGCCCAGGTTTTCCAAACGCTTTCTCATGCGGTCAACCTTTGCCTGCAACTCTTCCAAAGGCTCCTCTCCTGTTCTTTCTTCTTCAATTATTTCTTCAAGATTTACTTTGAACTCTAATTGCAAACGTTCTTTGGTTCCGCTTAACTGCAATTTTAAATCTGTGAGTTTATCTTTGATGTCGTTCAGTAAATGATCAACCTGTTCTTTTTCTTTTTGCTTATGACGCAGTTCACTTTCTTTTTCGCTCAGTGCATTGCGTAAATTGTAATATGCCTGGTCAGCTTCATTCAGCTTCCGTTCTTCGCTTTCTTTATTCTGTAAAAGACTTATCAATATATCCTGTGCTTCCAGTAACATCAATTCACTTTCACTGATTTGCCCGGATGCTTCTTCAAGCGAAGATGAATTGATTGTAATTTGTAATTGCAGATCATTCAACTGATTTTGCTTGAATTCCAATTCCTGCTTCAGTGCGGTTACCTTGCTTTGCTGGCGTGTAACATTGAGATTATAATCGTTGTAGGATTGATTGGCTTCATTATAAGATTGTTCGGCCAATGAAAACTCCTGTTCCAAAACTTCCAGCTTACCGGCCAGTTCATTTAACTGTGAATTGTATTTATCTAATTCTTCACGGTGTGTTTGCTGGCTTTCATGCATCTCCTGCTGTTGCTGTTCAAGATCTTCCAAACGCAATACAGCATTGGCTTCCATTCCACGCAGGTTCTCCACCCTGTTATCAATACCATACAACTGGTTTACCAATTGATTGATGGCAGTCTCTGTTTGCTTCATTGCATTTTCTTTCAACTGCTCATTATAGCCAATCACTTCATTATGCCGCAACTGAATAGTATGTTTCAAATCCAATACAACAGTTTCCTGTGCAAGAATTTCTTCATGCAAACGCTCCAGGTTTTTTGCACGACCAAGTTTCTTTCCTTCAAACAAACCAACACTGCCACCACTTAATGCATATTTTCCTTTGAAAAACTTACCGCTCTTTTCAAGCACTACACCCTCAAAATCAGCAGGAAGATTATTTTCATCTTCTGCAATTACAACCTGTCCTAACAAATAATTGATGAGTGATTGATATTTTGCTTCAACCTCAACCACGTTCAACGCATGAATGGTTCCTGCAGGAATATCATGCAGTACTGCCTGCCCGTTAAACTTATCCAGCATAAAAAAGTTTGCCTTTCCTTTTTGATTGGCATGCAATAAATGAACGGCATTCAACGCATCGGTCATAGTACCTGCTACATAATAGTTGAGGTATTGCTCCAGCAAATTTTCAATGGCTGTGCGGTATTCTTCCTTACAATAGATTACATCACTCAGTAAAGGCGCATCAACTTTCCACTGTTCATTGTTATGCAAAAATTTTACACTTTCAGGATAGCCTTCCAATGAATCAACCAAACTTTTCAGTAAATCGTGTTCATTCTTTTTTGAATCAAGCTTCCTGTTTTCATCTGCCAGTTGATTTCGTAATCCTTCCAAAGCAGATTGGGTTTGCAATATCTGATCCTTGGTAAACGCATGCTGCTCCTGCAAATGCTGTAACTCTTCCCTGCAATTATTCAGCTCATATTCTTTCTGTTTCTTTTCCTCTTCTAATTGCTGAAGCTGTTGTTTTCTGTTTGTCTGTTCTTCTTTTAACTGGAAGATGGTACGTTGCAGGTTTTGGATAGTTGTTTCGCCAACAGCCACATTCTTTTCTGCTTCAAACTGGTTACGTTGTATTGCCTGGTTTTCTTTACGCAGTTCATCAATGCCACTTCTTCTTTCATCAAACAACCTGCGCTTTTCTTCTACGGCACTGCGTAAGCCATCCAACTGTGATGAAAGATCATTCAGCTTCTGATCTTCTTCTGCAATCTGCAGTTGTGTAAACTGAATACTTTCTTCTATACCCTTTAACTGTCCGTCTGCTTTTTGTAAAAAATCATTCAGACTTGTTTCTTTTTCTTTGAGATAATGCAAACGCTGCTGCGCTAAATTCTTATCATTTTCTTTGGTGCGCAGCTTCTGCAGCATATCATTGAATGCATGCTGCATGATTTGCAATTCTCTTTCTTTTTCAATAAAGCCAACCTTCTCCTGTTCAATGGCCGCTTCTTCGGTTGCAACCTTTGCTTCCAGCTCAACCCTTTTATTGGTCTCTGCTTCGTATTGCTCGTTCAACGTTTTCCAGGTGATGTTGAAACCTTCCAGTGCAGCTTTTGCCAGTTCAATACTTACTTCACGATAATCTTTTTTAATCTCGTAATACTTCTCTGCTTTTTTGGCCTGGTTTTCTAAAGTCTTTAACTGGTTGTTGATCTCAAACAACAGGTCTTCAATACGTGCCAGATCCTGTTCGGTTGCATCTAATTTATTTTTGGCTTCTTTCTTTCTTGTTTTGTAGATGGTGATGCCGGCTGCCTGTTCCAGCATTCTGCGGCGGCTGTTATCTTTATCCCTGATGATATCGTCCACCATACCCAGTTCAATAATGGCGTAACTATCGGTGCTTATGCCTGTATCCAGAAAGAGGTTTTGAATATCTTTTAAACGGCACTGCACATCGTTAAGCCGGTATTCGCTTTCCCCGCTTTTGTAAAACTTACGGGTAACGGTAACGGTGCTGAATTCGGTTGGCAGCAGGTTTCGTGTATTTTCAAACGTTAAACTCACTTCAGCCAAACCGGAAGCACTGCGTGTTCGGGAACCATTAAACACCAGGCTTTCTAAGTTTTCGCTGCGGAGATGGCTTATCTTTTGTTCACCAATTACCCAGCGGATACTGTCAATGATATTACTTTTGCCGCAACCATTGGGGCCAATGATTCCGGTTATACCTTCATCAAAGCTAACAACAGTTTTATCGGGAAAACTTTTAAAACCCTTGATTTCTAAACTCTTTAAACGCACTGTTTTTCTATTTTGGAAGGCGACAAATATAGGAGATAAAGGCTGTATTAATTTTTACCCATTTTTTATCTTATTAACACAAATAGCCTTGTTTTCAACAAGAGTAAGGTTTTGTTTGCTAAATAGCACCTTTCTTCTTAATTGAGAACAATGCAGGTTAAATGGACAGTTTTCTGTTATAAAAACCAGTTTATTTACACCTGTTTTTTCATGTGTTCATTTTTATTGTTTTTTTGCCACATAGTATGCCCATGAAATGATCATTCGGGTTTGTGAACGAATTTTCGTTCATGTGCATTTCATACATTTTTTTTAAAACTGCCTTGAAGTGCGAGGTTATTAAGTTAAGCTCCGTCAGGAGCCGCCTGTTTATAGGTAAAATGCAATTGAATTATCAGGCTCCACAGGAGCCACCTGTATTTGTCAGGCGACTCCATCGGAGTCTCTATGATTTTGGTTTTATTTTCTATAAACAGGCAGCTACTCTGTGGCTTACCATCTTAACCTAATGACATTGCCAAGAAGGATTACTGCAAATCACAGGGCTATACTTGCCCCTTCAATCCAAAACGCATAACTTTCACGCCATCGTTTGATTGTTTTTATCAACAATACGAAAACGACTGACTGAAAACACCAATATCAGTAAAACAAATGAAGAAGACTCCCCACCGCTATTTCATCATCAACAAACCATACGATATGGTTTCGCAGTTCGTTAGTTCACATGAAGTAAAGCTGCTGGGTGATCTTGATTTTGAATTCCCGGAAGGAACACATGCTATTGGGCGTTTGGATAACCATTCAGAAGGTTTGCTCATCTTAACCACCAATAAAAAAGTAACCCGGCTTTTGTTCTCTTCTGAAAAAAAACACAAACGTACTTACCTGGTGATGGTGAAAAATATTGTTACAGAAGAATTATTGCAACAACTGAAAAAAGGTGTGGCAATTCCTGTAAAAGATGGTGAAGAATATATTGCTGTCCCCAACTCAATTGAAATTGTTCATGATGTGATGGAGCATTATACATACATGGCCGATTTCCGGCAGCAGTATCCGCATACCTGGCTGCTGATGACATTAACCGAAGGAAAGTTTCACCAGGTGCGTAAAATGTGTTTGGCCATCAACCGCCGCTGTTTACGATTAGTACGTGTTTCTATTGAAAATCTGAAGCTGGGCAGTTTAAAGCCCGGCCATGTAAAAGAACTGACCGAAAAGGAGTTTTTTCAACTGATTGAGGTGGACTATGTTTCCTAAACTCTGCACCTCACACAAACTTGCGACTAAGAATTTTAAAACTTACCTTGTGATATGTTTCATCAAAAACATATTACCACAAACCTGATGCTGCCCTACTTCCTCAACCTGATTTCTTCAGGCGAAGGCAGTTTGCCCGATTACTAAGTTTAGTTTCATTACCCGGTTGCATATTGAACAGAACCCTTCACTAAGTTGAAGGCAAACAAATTTCCTTGCAACATTCACTTACGACCCACCTTTTAATTGAACATTAAACCGGTATTATGGCGAATCATAATTATTATGTAGAAAACGAATCAGGACGATTACGGAAATTGTTAATTCATAGTCCCGATGGAGGCATTGGCAAAATTATTCCCGGCACTTTTGCCGATAACCTGTATGATGATATTGTGCACCTGAAAAGTATGCAGAAGGAATACAATCATTATGTGAAATTGTTGCTGTATTTTTTAGACCGTGAGAAAATCAACTACATTAAGAACTATCAGCAACATGCCGAACCTGAAAAAAAATCATGGTGTTATATTCCGGGCAAGGAAGAATATTTCAACAGCGATAAAGTTTTGGATACACAACAACTGCTTGCCGAAATTATTAAAGATGAAAAGGTAAAACTCCGGTTAACTTCTGCTATCTGCTCTTATGAAGAATCAAGTTTTGCCATTCAGCAGCGATTGGAAAGCATCAACGATCCTGCACTGCTGGCCAAAGTATTCATCACCGGTATTTTACCTGCCGAAGAAAACGGAACGGGTGAAGACATGTTCATCTTCCCTCCTGTTCCCAACTTTATTTTTACCCGTGACATTGGCATTATGGTGAAAGGATATATTTTGCTGAGCCGCATGGCAACGGTTGCAAGAAGAAGAGAATCACTGCTCACTAAATTTTTATCGCTTTATTATTTCTTTAAAGATGAACCCGAAAAAATAATGGAGATCATTGAAGAGAGTGATTTCTTTTTGTATGAAGAGGAAGAACGCAAGCACCGCATCATCACTATTGAAGGTGGTGATGTGATGGTGATCCATCCCAAACATTTTGTAATTGGCTGCAGCATACGCACCAGCAGCAGTGCCGTCAATGAAATTGTTCACTCCTTTTTCAGCAGACCGGAGTTGGGCATTGAAAAAATATCGGTTGTAAAAATCCCAAAGAACCGTGCACAGATGCATATTGATACCATCTTTACACAGGTGAAACGAAATGTGTGGGTATTATACGGAAGGTTCTCCGAAAAAATCTTAAGAGCCGAGCATATCAGCAGGCATAGTTATATCAACAAATTAGCACACAACCCACGACAGCTGGAAATGGAACAGGTGGAAATTTTACAATTCTTCAAACCTGCAAATGAACCGTATATAAAAACGAGGGATTACAGTGTAGCTGAAAGCTTACCGGGCATTGAATCATTGCTTCGCCAAATCAGCAAAGAAGATTTTGGTGTGAATCCTGATGATGTAAAAATTATTTACAGTGGTGGCAATGTATTTCCGCATGATGAAAGGGAACAATGGACAGACAGTTGCAACGTAGTGGCACTGAAAGAAGGTGTGGTGATTGGTTACGACCGAAATGATCATACGGCAGAAGCGTTTAAAGCAGCGGGCTTTGATGTACTGACAACAACAGAGGCATTTGAAAAATTTGAGAATGGCATTGATCCCGACAGTATTGAAAATACACTGATCCTTTTACCATCCTCTGAATTATCAAGAGCAAGAGGCGGAAGTCATTGTATGAGTATGCCGTTATTAAGAGACAGATTATGAGTGATGAGTGATGAGTGATCAGTGATGAGTAATGAATAGAAAGCTACTCATCATTCATTACTCATTATTCATTTTTTAAATTTTTAAAATTGCTGCATGCAAACAACATCCCATTTATTAATGATAAAACCGGTGGCTTTTGAATTCAATACAGAAACTGCCGTAAACAATGCATTTCAGCAACCGGGCAGTAATGAACATGCACAGCAAAAAGCCGAAGCCGAATTTGAAGGCTTTGTACAAAAATTAACGGCAGCAGGTGTTGATGTAACTGTTGTGCAGGATTCGCCTGTACCACATACCCCCGACAGCATCTTTCCCAACAACTGGATCAGCTTTCACCAGAACGGAACCATTGTACTCTACCCTATGTATGCTTCAAACAGAAGAGCCGAACGCAAGCAGCATGTAATAGACAGCATTAAAACAAAATTTCAATTACACAAAACCATTGATTTTTCTGCGTATGAAAAAAACAATTTGTTTTTAGAAGGTACGGGGAGTATGGTGCTTGACAGGGAAAATAAAATTGCTTATGCCTGCCTTTCACCAAGAACAAATAAAACCTTATTGGAAGAATGGTGTAAACAGATGGAATATACCCCCTGTTCGTTTTACAGTGTAGATGAAAAAGGTGATGAAATTTATCATACCAATGTAATGATGTGTGTGGCTGACCAATACATAGTGATTTGTTTAAACAGCATCCCTGATGCTGCTGAAAGAAAAATGGTGGTTGATACAATAATCAACAGCGGTAAAAAGATCATTGAAATTTCATACAGCCAGATGAACTGTTTTGCAGGCAATATGCTGCAGCTGCAAAATAACAAAGGCAAACAACTTTTGGTGATGAGCAGCCGGGCTTACGCTTCACTCACTGCTGAGCAGGTGAAAGAACTGGAACTGTACAACCCAATCATTCATTCAGATCTTACAACGATAGAAAACAATGGCGGCGGAAGCGCCAGGTGTATGATGGCAGAAGTATTTCTTCCTGAAAAAAATTAAATGTTTGAAGTGCGTGTGCTGCCCTGCTTTTTATTTTTCAATAATTTCTCAACCAGCTTTTCTTTTTCTCCAGTTTCTTTCAGCAATTTCTCCCAACATCTATTGAATTGCAGTTTCACCTTTGCATCGCCATGCAAAAAGAATTGCTCATCGCTCAACCATGTTTTTAAATCATCCGCATCATGCCAGTTGCCAATCGCTTCCTGCAACAGATCAAGGTAGGTGTGCTCTTTTACCGTAAGAATTTTTATTTTTTCTTTTCCCTGCAACCAGTGGCCGGAATACAGTAATTGTTTTACAGATTTTCGTAACTCATGCCAGTTGGCCTGCGTTACGGATTTCAGAGACGAATAAACTGTTTGTTTCAACCCTTTTGCATAGCTGAGAACTGCTGCATCTTCAACTTCCTTACAAAGCTCAACCAGATCTTTCCTGATCTTCTGAAATGCTTTTTTACTTTTCGCCGCATTATTTAAAAAATTATCAGTGTAAAGCTGAAGATTATTTACAAGTGATGAATGTTGCAGTAAAAGACCGTAACGTTTTTTTTTCAACCACTGAATCCTTAATTGAGCTTCACGTATAAAACCTGCTTCCCGAAAAATACTGCGTAACTGTTTTTTCAGCTTTCGTATTTTTTTTTCGTGCAGTTGCTGTTCCTCAAAATAATTCAGCACGGCCCTTCCTTTTTTTAAACTTACACGCAACTGATGCAATGCTTCTTCATCTTTGGTTTGTGCATATCTATCCAGCCAATCAACAGCAGCATCCATTTGCCTGGCAGCATATTCCTTCAGCATGTTCATATTTATGCGGCTTTTTTCCGGTAGAAAGGATTGATTTAAAAAACTTGCCGCTGCTTTTGCAGGCAATCATTACCCCAATCCAAAAACCCGTTTTAATCCATCTTCCAGCCTAACGGGTACATAACCCAATTCCTTTACAGCTTTTGTAATAATGAATCCTGTTTTAGGTGGGCGGCGGGCGGCTTCTTTAAATGTTTCATCTGTTACTTTTTCTATTAATGATGAATCAAGACCCAGTGCATGTGCAACAAGAGTTGCCAGTTGATAAGGTGTACACATTTCTTTGCCGGAGATATGATACACGCCTTTTGCATGTTTCATCAGCACCAGTATAATTCCCTTTGCCAAATCTTCAACATAAGTTGGTGTACGGAACTGATCATCCACTACTTTTATTTTTTCGCCTGCCGTTAATTTTTCTTTCACCCATTGAATGAAATTGAGCCGGCCACCCGGCACTTTACCACCATAAACAAACACCGTTCTTACAATTGCCCAATGTAAACCGCTCATCTCCACCATTTCTTCAGCCAGCAATTTGCTTTCACCATAATCATTGATGGGGTTGGGGGTTGCATGTTCATCATACGGACCTTCTTTCCCGTCAAATACAAAATCAGTACTCACATAAATGAAATAGGATTTTGCTTTTTGTGCTGCTTTGAGCAATGTTCTTGTTGCACCCACATTTGTTTTCCAGCATTGGGTTTTATGGGTTGCACATTCATTGGGTTGTGTAACTGCTGCTGCATGAACAATGATGTGAGGTGAAATTTTTTCAACCAGCGCCTGGGATTTTTTGAAATCAGTGATATCCATCTGGTGATAGGTAACGGCATTTCCCTGTCCGTAAGGCAAGCGGCTGGGCCCTTTGCCGATTGCATGTATGGCGAACTTACCTTCATTCACCAACTGGCGGATGAGGTGCTGACCCAACAACCCATTTGCACCCGTAACAAGGATTTTCATATGATGAATATAAAACTTTCATTGCAAGATTGCTTAAAAACAGCCAATGATTCGGAAAAGGCACCCGGATTTCACGAAAAGAAAATGCAGAACTGAATTTATTTCAAATGCTTGAACCCGGATGACGAACAATCGTTATCGGATCATTTCCGTATTTTTGAACTTCCGCAAAACATTCCGTTTTGTAATTAACGATGCACTTGCAATGTGAAAAGCAAAAACTTTTCTAATTGATTCATAATGAGTATTAAAGTTTCA